>JAGWIH010000180.1 GCA_028866355.1 Alphaproteobacteria bacterium | reverse complement strand
AAGATCCGCTCGCTATCGTCCGCAGCAAGCCAGCGGTACTCGACGGCGAACGAGCTGGTCGTGGCGATTTCTTCGGCACGCGCGCGGAGCCCCGGCATATCGGCCGGATGGACGCGCGACATCCACAGATCCGGGTTGTTGATGAAATCAGCCGGCTGGTAACCGAGCGATTGCGCCAAGGCCTCGCTGACGATCCGCGGTCCGGTAAGCCGGGCATCGGCGTCGGCCGTATAGAGCGCCACCGGCACCGCGGCGGCGATTAGCGTGAGCCACTCGACATTATCCGTCATTGGTCGCCGACGCTGCCCTTGTCCTTTGCGCGCTGACCTTGCGTCCCAAAATAATCCCGCAAGGCCTTAGAGCTATAGCGCGATTGAAATATGATCTCGCCGTCGGCGTATTGCACCCGTATGCAATTTCGCGCTGCGGCACCGCCCAGCTTGTTCAGGTGGGTCGTAACTCCTGTCCTATTCTGCCAGCGCCAACCAATCATCCCCCGGTACCTTGCGCGAACCAACCGTGCCGCGAGTTTAAACGCCGCCGGAGTCTCGGCTCATCAGGGAAAACCTGATTTCAGGGTGGGAAAATCCGCATAAACGATCGATTCAATGACGCTTTCCGACCCATGACGGCTGCGGTTTAATCTTGCTCATGCCAGCGCCTATAGTGTTTTTTCTTCCGGGGAGGGTGCCGTGAGGTTCGTTGGCGCCAGCGACGCTTGAGCGCGACGATGAATCCGATCCGCATCCTGCTGTGCGATGACCATTTGCTCATTCGCGCCAGCCTCAAATCCTTGATTGGCGAGTTTCCGAGCATCCAGGTCGTCGGCGAGGCGGGTGACGGGCGCGAGGCGCTGGAGCATGCCGGCAAGTTGCAGCCTCACGTCGTGCTCATGGATATCGCGATGCCCAGTCTCAATGGGCTGGAAGCGACCCGCCGGCTGGTCAAAGACTATCCCCAGGTGCGGGTCGTGATGCTGTCGATGCACGCGGACGAGAGCCACGTGCTTCAGGCGCTGCGAGCGGGTGCCTCGGGTTATGTCCTCAAAGGGTCTGCTCCACGCGAGCTCGAAATGGCGATCGAGGCCGTCGCACGCGGCGAAATCTTCCTAAGTCCGGCGATTTCGAAGCACGTGATCGACGTTTATCTCAATCGCGCCGAGGGTCAGACCAATTCGCTCGATCTTTTGACACCGCGTCAGCGTGAAATCCTGCAACTGATCGCCGAAGGCAAATCGTCCAAGCAGATCGCGCAGTTGCTGGACGCCAGTGTGAAGACGATTGAATCGCATCGCGCCAGTCTGATGGAACGGCTCGACATTCACGACGTCGCCGGGCTCGTGCGTTATGCGATTCGGCACGGCCTGGTTTCGCCCGAGAAATAACCCGCATTTAGCGCGATCTCCCACCGGCCATACGCTTTATCTCAGTAGATTCCCTGGCCGCCATCAGGGCATGGCGCATTGACCCATATTACCCCGCAGCCCACAGTTTGCGCGGAAACCGGAGGCTGCTACCGACCGCCGTCGTGGGCGGTCACGAATAAAAAAGAAACGCCGCCCAGACCATCGTGACCGCGTTGGTCTATGGGTGTGCCTCCAAATTCCCGGCGTCACGGCCGTGCCGTGTCAAGACGCGGCGAGGGGGCTCGCTATGGTGAACTTGGTTCAGTACCGGTGCTATTTCCTCGATTCGACGGGTTCAATCGGGTCCGATGAAATGATCGAATGCCGGGAAGAACAGGATGCTGTCGAAACGGCTCGTGACATGCTTGAGCACCGGCCGCATTACCACGGCATCGAATTGTGGCGTGGCGCTCGCCGCGTTCACATGGAAATCAGACTCCCCGATATCCCGACATTCACGATCCGGGCGGCACACGGTCTCTGAGCCTCTGCGGCGGTTGCCGTACAGGAGGATAGATCGGTCATGGATACCATCCGCGACGACGTAAGCATGCGCTTACTGACCGTTCCGCACGACTTCGGGTCGCCGGCGTTGCCCGACGACGATATCGAAATCGCCCGCCAGCGGATGCGGCACTTGGCTCCGTGGAACGTCGAGCCGCTGCCGTTGATGCATTCGGTGGACGGCGCGCCGATGCCGCCGCCGAGCGCGGACGTACGCGAACGCCGCCGCCAGCTCGCCCTGCAGATTCTCGCGGTGCAGATGTGGCACGCCAAAGCGACGAGCGCCCTGCAATGAAGACAATGAAAGCCGACGCGCATTGGGGCCATCGCCTGTTTCTTCGTCGACGACTCGACGGCGACATCGAAGGCGACGTGGTCCTGCGCAACTTCGTCGTCGATCTGATCATATTCGTCAGCGAAGCATTGTTGTCGGCGGTATGTCTGCGCATCGCGGCGGCTGACGGCAACATGACCTTCCTCATGCTCGGCATTCTGGCGGCGACTGCCGCCGCATTGCCGTTGCGCGATTGGCTCCGCGGCTGAGGCCGGCTTCGGCCTCAATCCTTAGCCGGCCGGCGCCAGAATGGCTCGGCCTTTTTCAACCGCTTGAGCCCTTTTTTCAGGGCGGGTTCGCATTCGAGCGCGACATGGGCGCACCATCCGCGCACCAAGGCGTCGGCGCGGATCAGCGCCTGCGACGGTCGCCGCTGCACCAGATTCCGCAGCAGCCGCTCGGACGAGGCAATGTCATTGAGCTGCCCGAGACCGTCTTGTAGCGTTTCCACGTGCTTGACATACCGGTGGACAGCTTTGTTCGCATAGATCGACGCAAATGATTCGGCGGCATAGCGGATTTTCTTGAGCGCGATGCGCAGCCGATGGCGGCCGACGGTGCCGAGCCGATCGAAGTTGCGTGCGCGGCCGCGCGCCTTGCGATAGCGCCGTTCGAGGACCTCGTCGGCGAGCTTGCCGACGATCGAGACCTGTAGGATCGACGTCTCCAGCGCGCCGGGTCGTCGCCAGGCGCGCGTTTCGATCCATCCCATCAGGCCGAGCGTGAACTGCATATAGCGTCGGGTCGCCAGCACGCCACGCAGCGCATCGTAGGCGCGGCGGCGCTCGCGCTCGGCGGCGTGCCCCAGTGCGGCGAGATCGGGATCGTCAACCATGCCGGTACGCACGCGCCGGATCAGGCCATTGACGACGTCCCAGTTGCGTGCGCGACCCAGGGCGCTCGCCAGCCATTTGACTTCGCCGCTCACCCAGCTGCGTTCCACTTCCGGAAGCATCGACCGGAACAGCTGCAGCGCGACGCGCAAGCGACGAAGCGCGACGCGCATCTGGTGGACGCCCTCTTCCTTGCCGGCGCGCGCCGCCGCTTCGTTCGCCAGGAGATGCGCCAGGCACCGCCGCAGGATGACGGCCAGCGCGTCTTCGGCGGCCATGCCGCGATGCAGGTCGACCGCGCCGAACCGCGTCGCCGCCGACGCGTCGCGCGGTTCGGCGCGCTTGGCCAGGGCGTAACCGCGGACCGCTTTGCTGCGCATTTCGACGCGCACCGGCGCTTCATCGGCAAGCGCATTGGCAAGGGCGAAGACGGCGCGTGGCGTTCCCTGTTGCAGCTCAAGCTCGATCTCGGAGACCGGCAGCTTGCGGCCGCCGCGCGTTCGGATTTCGCCTTCGTCGAAGGAGAGCGCGACCGCCGCGCCGTCCGGCTCGAGCACGGTGCGGCTCCGCCGTAGCCGGCAGGTGAACACCGGTCTCAACGGCTCGTCTTCCAGTTTGCCGATGCCGTCGACTTTCGCCAGCAGCTTTAAGTCCGGAACTGGACGTGTCAACGGCGTCTGCCACATCGGCCGTTCGCCGTTCGCTGCGGCGAAGCCGGGCATGGCTTCGAGCGTTTCGAGCACGCGCCGGCCTTCACGCTGCACCGACAACGCCAACGTCCGGCGCTGCAACTCGTTTTTGTGCGTGTCGTAATAGGTACTGGTGATCCGCCGTTGGCTCAGCTGGCCGCCACGCAGCACGCCGCTGCGTTTCAGCCGTGCGGCATCTTCCGGCGCGACGACGAGCGCCAGCGCATAGCGCATTTCGGCGGCGGTGACCGCCGGAGCGGGTGCCTTGTTTTCGGCCATGGTGCTAGCTTCGCGTGCTGATTCGGGTCTGGCAAGTGGGGCATTTTTCCTTATAATTCGCGCGCTCAATCGTGCGTGTTGCGTCGATAGCGCTCCGCAAAAATCAAGGGAGGTGGCGATGAAACGCCGGAAGCTCGGCTCGCTCGAAGTGTCGTGCGTCGGCCTCGGCTGCATGAGCATGACGCCGATCTATGGCCAGCCGGATCCCGATGAGGCCATCGCCACCATCCACCGCGCGGTCGAACTCGGCGTCGACCTGATCGACACGTCGGACGCCTATGGCGGCGGCAAGAACGAAGAGCTGGTCGGCCGCGCGATCAAGGGGCGCCGCAATAGGGTCGTGCTCGCCAGCAAGTTCGGCAATTTACAGACGCCCGACGGCAAGCAATCGGTGTGCGGCCGGCCTGAATACGTGATCGAAGCCTGCGAAAAAAGCCTGAAACGGCTCGGCGAAGACGTGATCGACCTCTATTACATCCATCGCGTCGACACCGACGTGCCCGTCGAGGAAACCGTGGGCGCGATGGTCAAGCTGAAGCAGCAAGGCAAGATCAAGCATCTGGGAATTTCCGAAGCATCGGCAGCGACCTTGCGTCGCGCGCACAAGGCGCACCCGATGGCGGCGCTGCAAACCGAATATTCGTTGTGGACCCGCGACGCCGAAGACGGCTTGCTCCAGGCCTGCGAGGAGCTCGGCATCGGCTACGTCGCCTACAGCCCGTTAGGGCGCGGATTTCTCACCGGCACGATCGGCGGCCTCGACGATTTGAGCGAGAAGGACCGCCGACGCGCCCATCCGCGGTTTGCGGCGGACAATCTCGCGCGCAACGTTTCGTTATTGCCGACGATCAAGCAGCTTGCGGCCAAGGAGAACTGCACGCCGGCCCAGCTCGCGCTGGCCTGGGTGTTGTCGCGCCGGCCGTTCATCGTCGCGTTGCCGGGCACGAGCCACCGCAAATGGCTTGAGCAGAACGTCAAGGCGGCCGAGATCGCCGTTTCGCC
>JAGWIH010000179.1 GCA_028866355.1 Alphaproteobacteria bacterium | reverse complement strand
GTCTGGGCGCGCTTCAAGCGCGTCCACTCGGCTTGGGCGGCCGCCGTCGAGCTGACGGCGCCGAGTTGAACGAACCAGCCGTGCCCCGCGAGCGCCGGCGGCACTTGTTCGCCGGACACCGGCGCAGTCGACGTCGCCGCCGGATTAGCGGCGACGACATTCGCTGGCCGCGGTGGTGGTGGCGGTGGTGGCGATGTCACCGGCGTTGCTTGTGGTGCGGGTGGCGACGCGGTGGCTGAAACCGGTGGCGGCGTGCTCGGAGCAGCCGGCGGTGACGGTGTCACCGCTGCGGCTGATGACACCGGTGGTGCCGGCGACGGTGGCGACGGCGTCTGAACGACGGCAGGCGGTACCGCCGGCGTTGGCGACGGCAGCGGTGCTGGCGGTGGCGGCAGGATTTGCTCGACCTTGGGCTGCGCCGCCGGACCGTTGAGGATGACCTTGTCCTGATCCGGCACCTGCATGCCGCCGGGTTGCTTCGGCGCTTCCTTGAACGGCTCGTCGCCGGGACCGATCACGGGCAGCGGACCAGACGGCGCGCTCGGCGTGAGAAAATGCTCCTTAATATAAGGCCATGCCGACGTGGCAGCGGCGCCAAGCACGACCAGCACGACACCGACGCGCACCGAAGCGCCGAAATGGCGCGGCCATCGCGACGGCGCCCGCGGGGGCGCGCCGGGAATGCGATCTTCAGGATCGGCGCCGAACGCCATCAGCGCAGCTCCTCGGCTGGCGTCACGCCGATCACCTTGAGGCCCGAGGCGATAATGAACGCGACCGCCTGAACCAACGCCAAACGGGCGCGCGTCAATTCGCGCTGGCTTTCGACGACGAAACGCAGTCCGGCATCGGTGTTGCCCTTGTTCCACAAGGCATGGAACGACGCCGCGACTTCTTGCAAATAAAAGGCGATGCGATGCGGCTCGTGCATCTGTGCCGCGCCTTCGACGGTGCGCGGCCACTGCGCCAGCTGCCGCACGAGCGCGATCTCATCGGCGTCCTCGAGCATCGTCAGCGGGCCGCGCGCCAGCGTCGCCGGCGTCAATTCGTCGGCGCCAAAATGCTGCGCCGCCAGCCGCAAAACCGAGCGCGCGCGGGCATGGGCATACTGCACATAGAACACGGGATTATCCTTCGACTGCTCGACCACTTTGGCAAAATCGAAATCGAGCGTCTGATCGTTGCGGCGGGTCAACATGACGAAGCGGACGACATCCTTGCCGACGCGCTCGATCACGTCGCGCAAGGTGACGAAGTTGCCGGCGCGCTTCGACATCCGCACGGGCTGACCGCCGTCCGAAAGATTGACCAGCTGGCACAATTTAACGTCAAGCGCTGCCTTACCTTGGGTGAGCGCCTTGACCACCGCTTGCATGCGCTTGACGTAACCGCCGTGGTCGGCGCCCCACACGTCGATCATTTCGGAGAAGCCACGTTTGAACTTGTCCCAATGATAGGCGATGTCGGCGGCGAAATAAGTCCACGAACCGTCGGCTTTTTTGATCGGCCGGTCGACATCGTCGCCGAATGCGGTCGAGCGGAATAAAGTTTGCGGCCGCTTCTCCCAATCGTCGGGTAGCATGCCCTTGGGCGGCTCGAGCGTGCCGACATAAATCAGGCCGTGCTTTTCGAGCTCGGCGATCGCTTGTTCGATGGCGCCGGCGGTCACCAGCTTGCGTTCAGAGGCGAACACATCGAATTCGATACCGAGCGACGCGAGATCGCCACGGATCAGCGTCAGCATCTCGTCGATCGCGAACGCGCGCACCGGCGCCAGCCATTCGCTTTCCGGACGGCCGAGCCATTTCTTGCCGTCGCGCTGCGCCAGCGTCGCGCCGGTTTCTATGAGATATTCGCCGAGATAGAGGCCGTCCGGAATTTCACCGACCTTTTCGCCGAGCGCCTCGCGATAGCGCATATGGACCGAGCGCGCCAACGCGTCGACCTGTGCGCCGGCGTCGTTGACGTAATATTCGCGCGTCACCGCGTGGCCGGTCTTGTGCAGCAGCGCGGCAAGCGCATCACCGACCACCGCGCCGCGGCCGTGGCCGACATGCATCGGCCCGGTCGGATTGGCCGACACATATTCGACGTTGACGGTGCGTCCCTGCCCCGCCGTGCTATCGCCATAAGTCGGACCGGCGCGCAGGATCTCGGCCAGTCGCGCGTACCAGAACGCCTTGTCGAGACGCAGATTGATGAAGCCGGGACCGGCGACCTCGGCGGCGGTGACGTGATCGAGTTTGGCGAGAAGCGGCCGGAGTTTTTCGGCGAAATCGCGCGGTTTCATGCCGGCGCCCTTGGCGAGCACCATAGCCGCGTTCGCGGAGACGTCGCCGTGCGCCGGATCGCGTGGCGGCTCGACCGACATGCGGCTGGTGTCGAGCGCAAAGCCGAGCGCCGCGATCTCGGCCGCGATCTTGTCGTGGAAATACGCGAACAGATTCATCACGTCGTGGCGTCGTAATCGAACAGCCTGCGGTGCTCGTCGAGAGCGAACCGGTCGGTCATGCCGGCGATGTAATCGGCAATCAGGCGCGCGCGGCCTTTGGCGTCGTGCTTCATCGCCTCGTCGCGCCATTCGCTCGGCAGCAAGTCCGGCTCGCGGTTGAATATGCCGAACAGATCGCCGACGACGCGGCGCGCTTTGGACGACATGCGATTGACGCGATAATGGCGATACATCCGCTCGAACAGGAACGCGCGCAGGCCCTTTTCGCGTTCGCGCATCGCGTCGGAGAACGCCACCATCGGCGCATTGGACTTGCGCACCGCTTCCGCGGAAGCAACGCCGGCTTGCGCCACGCGCCGCTTGGTCTCGGCGACCACGTCGGTCACCATGCGGTCGATCAGCCGGCGCACCGCTTCGTGGATGGCGCGGCTGTCGTCGATCGCGCGGTTGGATTTGCGGACCTCGGCCAGCGCCTCGCCGATCAACGGCACGTCGCGCAGATCGTCGAGCGTGAACAAACCGGCGCGGAGGCCGTCGTCGATGTCGTGGTTGTCGTAAGCGATATCGTCACTCAACGCGGCGATCTGCGCTTCCGCCGACGGCCAAGTATCGAGCTCCAATTCGTGCTGCGCGTTATACGCGGCGATGGTCTCGGATAGCGGCGCCTTCACCGGACCATTGTGCTTCACCGTGCCTTCGAGCGTTTCCCACGTCAGGTTGAGGCCGTCGAAATCGGCATAGCGGCGTTCAAGCGACGTGAGAATGCGCAGCGTCTGATCGTTGTGCGAGAAACCGCCATAATCTTTCATCGCGGCGTTGAGCGCTTCTTCGCCGGCGTGGCCGAAGGGCGTGTGGCCGAGATCGTGCGCCAGCGCCAGCGCCTCAGCGAGATCCTCGTTCAGGCCGAGCCCACGCGCGAGGCTGCGCGCGATCTGCGCCACTTCGAGGCTATGGGTCAGCCGGGTGCGATAGTGATCGCCTTCGTGATAGACGAAGACCTGGGTCTTGTATTGCAGGCGGCGGAACGCGGCGGAGTGGATGATGCGGTCGCGATCGCGCTGGAACGGCGTGCGGCTCGGACTTTCCGGTTCGCGATGCAACCGCCCGCGACTCCGCTCCGGCGCGGAGGCGTAAGGAGCAAGCGCAACGGTCATGGCGCGAAGCTATCCTTCGCGTCGAGTCGATGCAATCTCTTGTGGCAACCTTGCCGCGCTTTCATGCGTGTCCGCACAACGGCGTTTGCCGCATCCCGGCGCCGGTTTGACAAACGCACACCCGTCCCCACATAAAGACGGCACGGAGCGTCCGGACATGGCCGATATCCTCGAAAAAGAACGTAGCGTTAGCCTCACGGCAAGCGCCGCCAAGCGCGTCAAGGAACTCAAGGCGCAGGAGAACCTGCCGCAGGCGTTCCTGCGCCTGGCGGTGTCGGGTGGCGGCTGCTCGGGCTTTCAGTACGGCTTCAGCTTCGATGACAATCTCCAGCCCGAAGACCGCACGTTCGAGCGCGACGGTGTGACCTTGGTCGTCGACGAGACCTCGCTCGATCTCGTCAAAGGCGCCGAGGTCGATTTCGTCGAGGACATGATGGGTGCGTCGTTCCAGGTGAAGAACCCGAACGCTGCGTCGTCGTGCGGCTGCGGCAATTCGTTTTCGGTCGGCTGACCGCGCCCTGCTCGCTTGACCAAGCTCGCGTCCTGGAACGTCAACTCGGTCAAGGCGCGGCTCGGCCATCTGCTCGATTGGCTGAAGACGGCGCAACCCGACATCGTCTGCCTGCAAGAGCTCAAATGCACCGAGGCGGATTTTCCGCGCCTCGAGATCAAGAGCCTCGGTTATGACGCGGTCGTCGCCGGCCAGAAGACCTATAACGGCGTCGCGATCTTGTCGCGCGTGCCGGCGACCGATGTGGTGGCCACGCTACCGGGCGACGGAAAGGACGACCACGCGCGTTACATCGAGGCAACGGTCGGCGATCTGCGGGTCGCTTCGGTCTATCTGCCCAACGGCAATCCGGCGCCGGGCGACAAGTTCGATTACAAGCTCGCGTGGATGAAGCGCCTCCGGGCGCACGCACAAAGCCTGCTCGATCGTGAGCTGCCCTTCGCCCTCGCCGGCGATTTCAACGTCGCGCCGACCGACGATGACGTCTACGACCCGGCGGGCTGGAAAGACGACGCGCTCTGCCGGCCGGAATCGCGGACACAATTTCGCGCGCTGCTGAACCTTGGCATTGTCGATTCATTCCGCGCGGTGCACGCGGAAGGTCAGCGTTATACCTATTGGGACTACATGCAGCGCCGCTTCGAGACCGATCACGGCCTGCGCATCGATCACATTCTGCTGTCGCCGCAGGCGACCGACCAGCTGCGTCAATGCGACATCGACAAGTCGCCGCGCTCGCGCGACAAGCCGTCGGATCATACGCCGATCTGGTGCGAAATCGCCGTGCCCTGACGGGCGCGGCGCGGATCAGAATTTGACGCCGTAACCCAGGCGAAGGTTTTCGCCGAACTCGCCGTGCGACGTGCTGAGATCCGGCGTGCTCGTGTGGTCGAACGACAGCATGACGCTTTGATTGGTGCCGAGGTCGTAACCGAGGCTCAGCGTGC
>JAGWIH010000178.1 GCA_028866355.1 Alphaproteobacteria bacterium | reverse complement strand
GTATCGCGATCTGTTCTTCGCGATGTTGAGCCTGGCGTTCGCCATGATCCTCTATGGCGTGCTGGTCAAAAGCGAAACGCTCGGCAGCACCGACGGCTTCGTCATCTCGGTGCCGACCTTCGTCGGCTATAAGCCCGGCGCCGACACGGCGCAGGCGGTTTTGCTCGCCTTCACCGCCGCCATCGTCCTCGCGTCGGCCTATCTCACCGACCGCTATCAGAAATCGACCGCCGGGCATTTGACCACCGCGATCCGCGACAACGAAATCCGCGTCGAATATCTGGGATTTTCGGTGCGTCAGGCGATCCACGTGAAATACGTGCTCGCCGGCGTGCTCGGCGGCGCCGGCGGCGCGCTGGTGGCGATGGCGGTCGGCCACATCGATCCCGACATGGCCTATTGGACGACAGCCGGCGAGTTCGTTTTCGTCGCCATCCTGAGCGGCACGGCGAGCGTCGCGGCTCCGTTCTTCGGCTCGATCATCTTCGAGGTACTGCGCAGCTATGCGATGCAGTACGCCGCGCATGTCTGGCACATGGTGCTAGGCATCGCGCTGCTGCTGATCATCATGTTCCTGCCCGACGGATTGTGGTCGCTGTTCCGCCGCCGGGCGCGGGCGCATTGACGTGGAGCCGATTCTAAACGTTCAGGGTCTGGACAAAAGCTTCGGCTCGGTCGTCGCCGCCGCCGATATCAACGTCGCGGTCGCGCGCGACGAAATCGTCGGCATCATCGGCGCCAACGGCGCCGGCAAGACCACCTTCGTCAACATGGTCACCGGCTACATCAGGCCGAGCCGCGGCACCATCCGCTTCAGCGACCGCGACATCACCGGCCTGCCGCCGCGCAGCATCATCAATGCCGGCATCTCGCGCTCATTCCAGGTGCCGCAGCTGTTCGCGACCGCGACCGCTTTCGACAACGTGCTGATCGCGCTCGGCATCGCCCAGGATGGCCGCTTCCCGGTGTGGCGGCCGCTGCGGCGCGCCGATCTGGTCGAATCCGCAACGCAAATCCTCGAACGTTTCGGCATCGGCGGCCACCGCGATCAGCTCGCCGGCAAGGTTTCGCAAGGCGTGCGCAAGCTGATCGACATCGCGATGGCGACGGTGCACAGGCCGCAGCTTTTGCTGCTCGACGAGCCGACCAGCGGCGTCAGCGTCGAGGAGAAATTCGCGATCATGGACGTGGTCGTCGCGGCGCTGCGCGAACAGAAGGTCACCATCCTGTTCGTCGAGCACGACATGGAGATCGTGGCGCGGTTCGCGACGCGGCTGCTCGCCTTTTACGAAGGCACCATCGTCGCCGACGACGTGCCGCAGCGCGTCATCGCCGATCCGCAAGTCCGCCGCTTCATCATCGGCGAACGCTATCGCCATGGCGCGCACACATGAAGGAGCAGCGCGATACGGCGCTCGCCGTCGTCGGCCTCAACGTCGATATCGGTCCGGCGACCATTTTGCGCGGCGTGACGCTCGCCGTACCGGCGCGCAAAATGTGCGGCTTGGTGGGACGCAACGGCGCCGGCAAGACCACCTTCATGCGTGCGGTGATGGGGCTCATTCCGGCGCGCGACGGCGCCATCCATTTCGACGGGCGCGATCTGCGCGCCATGCCCGCCTTCGAGCGCGCGCATGTCGGCATCGGCTATCTGCCCGAAGATCGGCGCCTGATGCCGCATTTGAGCGCCGAAGAGAACATCCTGCTGCCGGCCTGGATCACGCACGCAACCGAGACGACCGAACGGCTGCGGTGGATTTACGCGCTGATGCCCGAAGTCGCCGCCAACGCCAGCCGGCCGGCGAACCAGCTCAGCGGCGGCCAGCAGAAGATGCTCGCGCTGGCGCGGGCGTTGATGTACGGCACGCGGCTGCTGCTGCTCGACGAGCCCTTTGAAGGACTGGCGCCGGTCGTCGCGCAACGCTTTGGCGATATTCTGCTGAAGCTGAAGGAGACCGGGCTTTCCGTGCTGATGGCGGAATCGAGCGAGATCCACGCCAAGGAACTGTTCGACCGGGTCTTCGCCATCGAGCGCGGCGTCGTCTCGCCGGCCGGCTCATAGACGGAAAAGCATCATGTCCGACACGCCGCAGTACGAAATCCACGCCATCCGCTATGCGCGGCACGACCGAAGCGCCAGCGAGAATTTTCTCGGCGGCGATCCGCACGACGGACCGATGCCGATCGACTATTACGTCTGGACGGTGAGCGGCGGCGGCCGGACCTTCGTCGTCGACACCGGCTTCGGCGCGGCACAGGCGCGTCAGCGCGGCCGCGAGTTGCTGCGCTCGCCCGCCGACGGGCTCAAGGGCCTCGGCATCGATCCGGCACGGGTCGAGGACGTGATCATCACGCACATGCATTACGACCATGCCGGCAATCTCGACCTGTTTCCGAACGCGACCTTCCATATCCAAGACCGCGAGATGCAGTTCGTCACCGGCCGTTGTATGGGACACGAGACCATCCGCGGCGGCTTCGAGGCCGACGACGTCGTCGGCATGGTGCGGCGGCTGTTCGCCGGCCGCGTCCGGTTCCACGACGGCGCCGAAGAGATCGCGCCGGGTCTCTGGCTGCACTTCATCGGCGGCCACACCATGGGTTTGCAGGCGCTGCGGGTGATGACGCGGCGCGGCTGGGTGGTGCTCGCATCCGACGCGGCGCACCTCTATGCCCATCTCGAGCAAGGCCGCGTTTTCCCGATCGTCTACAACGTCGCCGACATGCTCGAAGGCCATCGCACGCTGCAAAAGCTGGCGAGCTCGCCGCGACACATTGTGCCCGGCCACGATCCGCTGGTGATGCAGCGTTATCCGGCGTCGAATAAAGCGCTTAACGGCGTCGCGGTGCGGCTCGACGCCGACCCAATCGCCTAAGGCTTGGCTTTTTTCGCCGGCAGCTTGGCGAGATAACGGCCGACGGCGGTGTGATCGGCGGCTTCCGGCAAATCGCGCGCCGCCGCATCCCATAGATCGGCAACGGTATCGGCCAGAGGCGACGGCACGCCGACGGCATGCGCCAGATCGTCGGCCGTGCGCACATCCTTGGCCATCAGCCGCAACGGAAAGCCGGCGTCGAACTTCTCCGACAGGATGAATTGCTTGAGCTTGACCTCGGTGGTGTTGTTGCGACCGCTCGATGCGTTGAGGATGTCGGTCATCAGCGCCGGATCGAGACCGAAGCGACGGCCAATGGCGATCGCCTCGACGGCGGCGACCAATCCGGCGGCCGAGACGTAATTGTTGAGCGCCTTGATCGCATGGCCCGAGCCGAGGCCGCCGGTGCGGAAGATGGCGCGGCCCACGGCCTTAAGCACCGGCTCGATGCGGTCGAGCGTCGCGGCATCGCCGCCAGCCATGATCGCCAGCGAGCCGTCCACCGCGCGCCGCACGCCGCCCGAAACCGGCGCATCGGCGAATTCGAAGCCGGCGCTCAACAGCGTGTCGCCGAGCGCGCGCGTGCCGACCGGATCGGACGAGCTCATGTCGACAACCACACAGCCCGGCGGCAGATGCGGCTGCATCGCTTGGACGACATCGCGCACGATCTTGCCGTTGGGCAGGATGGCGACGACAAGTTCGGCATTGGACACCGCCGCCACCAGCGTCTCCGCCGTCGCGCCGCCGGCCGCGACGAAACGCTGCCGCGCCGGTGCGGCCGCATCGAACCCAGTCACGCGATAGCCGGCGCGCACCAGGCAGGCGCCCATCGGCACGCCCATGTTGCCGAGGCCAATCAGCGCGATCCGCGCCGGTGGCGCCAATGCCGGTTTTGTCGTCATCCCTCGCCTCCCGCGCTCAATCGCGGCCGAGCCAGGCGTGGAACGCCCACAGGCCGAGCAGCAGCAGGCCGCCGATCACCGGCACCGAAATCGCCACGGCCAACGGCTCGTCGACCCTAAAGCCGAGCACCGCCGCGCCGTGCGCGACGTCGCCGACCAGGCCGGCACCGTAATAGGTGATCGCCGCGATCGAGAAGAATTCGACGGTCTGTTGCAGCCGAAGCTGCAAGCGGGCGCGGCGATTCATCGACAGCAGCAGGTCGCGGTTCTGCGCCGCCAGCGTGATGTCGATGCGCGTGCGCAGCAGGTCACTGGCGCGGGCGACGCGCTCGGACAGCGATTCAAGCCGCCGCTCCATGGTTTCGCAGGTACGCATCGCCGGCGACAGACGGCGTTCCATGAATTCGCCGACTGTCTGGCGGCCTTCGATGCGGCGCTCGCGCAACTCCTCGATGCGCTTCTGCACCAGCATGTAATAGGCGCGGGCCGCGCCGAAGCGATAGGGCGTGTGCGCGCCGATCGTCGCCAGCTCGGCCGCCAGTCCCAACAGCCGCGTGAGCAGCGCCTGTTCGTCCTCGAGCGCGTCGGCGCCGGTAGTCGCTTCGGCGATGCCGGTAAGATTGCGCTCGATCGCGGTGACCGCCGGATTGATCTCGCGCGCCAACGGCAGCGCCAGCAGCGCCATCATCGTGTAGGTTTCGATCTCGAGCAGGCGCTGCACCAGGCGGCCGGCCTGGCGCGGCGAGGTCATGGTGCCGTTGTGCGCGAGCATGCGCACGAAATGCTCGCGGTCGGGCCGCAGATCGGTCCACAGCTGCGCCAAACCGCCGGCGGCGAAACCGCCGACGATATTGCCGCCCTCGAACAGCTCGGCGACGGTGGCCGGCGCCGGCGGCTCGCCTTCACCCAGCGCCATCTGCACCGCGGCGACGACCTGGCCCGGCAATTTGGCGATCCAGTCGTGCGGCAACGGCAACGTGCGAACCGGCGGGAACAACCCGCCGCCGTGCCACGGCAGCACGAATGTATAGGTCGCGAATTCGGTATGCCGCTCCCAGGTCAACCGGAAGCCGTCGCATTCGATCTGAACATGCGATTCGGCGGCCGACGGCACGGGCGCGCGATTCACGGTGCAAAGCTGCGCCAAAGCGGCGCGTTCGGCGGCGCTGTCGCCGCCGGTGAGCGCCAGGTGGACGATTCGCGCCGGGGCCGCGACGACGCCATAGGGCCGCGCGTGCAGCTCCCGGGCTAATGCGTCGAATTGCGGATGAAGCGCGGGGCCGCCG
>JAGWIH010000177.1 GCA_028866355.1 Alphaproteobacteria bacterium | reverse complement strand
GCCCTGGCCCGGCGTCGATTCGATCCAGATGCGGCCACCGTGGTATTCGATGACTTTCTTGGCGATCGCGAGACCGATGCCGGTCCCGGGATATTTGTTGCGCTCGTGCAGACGCTGGAAGATCAGGAACACGCGGTCGAGATATTGCGGCTCGATGCCAATGCCATTGTCCTCGACGACGATGTGGGACATGGCGCCTTCGGTCGTAGCCGAAACGCTGATCGTCGGCGTCACGCCCTCGCGATGGAATTTAATCGCATTGCCGACCAGGTTTTGCATGAGCTGGGTCAGTTGCATGCGAACGCCGACGACGCGCGGTAGAGTGCCGACGTTGACGATGGCACCGCTGTCCGAAATCGCCGCCTTGAGGTTGGCGAGCGCGCCGGCCACCGCGTCGGCGAATTCGAAAGGCGCCGGATCGCCGCCTTTGCGGCCGATGCGGGAATAGGAGAGAAGATCGTTGATCAGGCGCTGCATCCGATTCGCGCCCTCAACGGCGAACCCGATGAATTCGTTGGCGTCCTTGTCGAGTTTTTCGTTGTAACGGCGTTGCAGCAACTGGCAATAGCTCGCCACCATGCGCAACGGCTCCTGCAAATCGTGCGAGGCGACATAGGCGAATTGCTCGAGTTCGGAGTTCGAACGCTGCAACTCTTTGTTGCGTTCCTCGACCTCTTGGCTCTTCTGTCGCAGGGCCTCTTCTTGCGCCTTCTTTTCGGTAACGTCGCGGATGGTGCCGATCATATAGAGCGGCTTGTTATTGGCGTCGAACTCGACCACGACTTCGCGATAGATGTGCCGCAACTCACCATTCGGCCGGATGATGCGGTATTCGAACGGTTCCGGGTTCTTGCCGGCCGCGATTTCGCCGCGCGTGCGCGCGACCGTGGCGTGGTCGTCGGGATGAACCAGCTTAAGGAAATTCTCGGTCGTCGGCTGGAACGTCGCCTTGTCGACGCCGAAAATCTCGTAGCTCGTATCGGACCACTCGGCAGTGTCCGAACGCAGATCGCGAAAATCGCTGCCCATGCGGGCGAGGCGCTGCGCCTGCGACAGGTATTCCTGGCTCCGCCGCAGCTTGTCGGTGAGCGCGTTGAGGGCTTCCCGCGCTTTATGCTCCTCGGTGATATCGCGATACGTGGCGACGCGTTTCCACGGCTTGCCGTCGGCGTCCTTGACCAGCGAGGTTTCGCAGTGGAACCACAGGACGGTGCCATCGCCGTGAAGCGCCCGGAATTTGATGGGCGCGGGATTTTTGCCGCTTTCGGAAGCGATCATCGACGCTTCGTACATCGCCCGGTCGTCGGGATGGACGAGATCAAGGAACTCATCGCGCTTGGGTGCCGGTAAGTTCGGATCGCGACCGAACATCCGGTTGCATTCCTCCGACCATTTAACGTCGCCGGTCTGGAGATTGCGTTCGACGCTGCCCGTGCCTGACGTGCGTTGCGCCTGTTGCAGGTGGTCCTGGTTTTTGCGCAAGGTCTCGCCCAGGGTCTCAAGCTCCATCTCGCGCTGCTTGAGCTCGGTGATGTCGATGCGCATGCACACGGTGCCGCCGTCGGAGGTGTGTCGCTCGATAGCCTGCGTCCAGCGTCCGTCGGGAAGCTGATCGGGCGGTATAACGCCGGGGCTACGGAATTGCTGGAGCCGCTTTTGCACCGCCCGCTCCGTCTCGGCGTCCGAGGCATGCGGATGAAGGCGGCGGTAACGTGCGCGGGTCAAATCCTCGAGCTTGATTCCGGGCACGAGAAGTTCGACGACCTCGGGGAAGAATTTCGCCGCGTTTTCGTTGCGGAGCAGGATCTTCTCGTCGCGGTCGTAGAGAATAAGCGATGCCGGCATGACCTCGATCGCGTCCTTGAGCAGGGCCTGCGCGGTCTCACTTTCCTTTTCGTGCTTCTTCAGCTCGGTGATGTCGGTGCGAACACCGATGATTCCGCCTTCCGAGGTGCGGCGTTCGATGATCTGCGTCCAACGGCCGTCCTTATAGGTGCGGGTGATGTTGGTGTTGCCGGAGAGGTGTTGCTTCATCCGCTCGGCAATCCACGCCTCGAAATTGTCGCCGATGCCCTCGACGTATGTGGCGGCGTGCTCGCGCAGCAGTTCCTCGTATTTGGTGCCGGGGATCAGCAGATGCGAT
Organism: Alphaproteobacteria bacterium; assembly: GCA_028866355.1. Taxonomy (GTDB): domain Bacteria; phylum Pseudomonadota; class Alphaproteobacteria; order ATCC43930; family CGMCC-115725; genus REEB95. Next base: position 3,047 of record JAGWIH010000177.1, on the reverse strand, counting down.
GAGGTGGGGAAGTAGCGCTGGGTCGCGCTGTTGCAGAACACGATGCGATCGTCGCGATCGCACAACATCAGGCTCGCCGGCACCGTCTCGATCGCTTCCATGAAGCGCCGGTGCGCCGCTGCGGCGCGGTGTTCGGTCTCGACTTGGGCGGTGACGTCGCTGGCTATGCCGCGATAGCCAAGGAACTTGCCTTCCACGTCGAACAGGGGCTTGCCGCTTGTCTTGATCCAGCGCACGCCTTTGCGCGTGCTGATCGACGTAACGACGTCGCGATAGGGCTTGTGCGCCTTGATCGTCGCGAAATGAATCTGAACCTGCGGGTCGCTCGGCGAGCGGCTGAAATCCTCGACGCTACTGCCGATCAAGCTGTCAGCCGGCGTTCCGAGGATCTGTTCGATCGAGCCGATGATTCGGGTAAAGCACAACCGCTCGTCAGATTCCCAAAGCCACGACAAGGAGCTCTGCAACGAATCGCGCAGCATCTCCTCGGCATCGAGCAGCTTGGCTTCGGTCGATGCGACGCGCGCCTCGGCCGTTGCCAAACGCGCGGCAGCATCCGCGTGGGCAGTCGATTCGTTATCCGCAGCGATTTGCTTCTGCGCGATGGGCATAGCAGGCATCTCGTCGCTTGAATCTGGAAACGGCTAATAATGGATTACGGGCGTTAATGAGCCATGAATTGCCCCGATTCGTGAGCGGGTTAGGTAAGTTTGCTTGACCCTCGGAACAGCGCCGATTACACCGAACATGATCGATTTTTCCGCCGGCAAGGCGGCGTAAAGGGCGCCCAGCCTTGATTTTCGGTTAATCTTCGGGGGAGAGGCAGGGCGATGCTGTACGAGGCCTACCAGGCGCACCGCGACGCCTTTGCGCCCATTCGGATGCTGGCCCAAACCGCCCAGGGCGTTCTCAACCAGCCCTGGCCCATCGTCGCCCACCACCCAATGATGCGCGCCGCCGCCGCCGCTTGCGAGATGGTGGCACGGGCCGGCATGTGGCACGAGCGGCCGCCCTTCGGCATCAAATCGGTCGCCGTCGGCCGTCGCGTGCTGCCGGTGTACGAAGAGGTCGCTTCCTGCCACCCGTTCTGCACGTTGCGGCATTTCCGGAAGGAGGGCATCGCCGCGGTTCAGCCGCGCGTGCTCGTCGTGGCGCCGCTATCTGGCCACTTCGCGACGCTGCTGCGCGGCACGATCGAGACCTTGCTGCCGGATTTCGACGTCTACGTCACCGATTGGATCAACGCCCGCAACGTGCCGATGCTTTACGGGCAATTCAGCCTCGACGATCACATCGCGCTGATGCTGTCGTATTTGCGCGAACTCGGTCCCGACCTGCACGTCATCGCGGTGTGTCAGCCGGCCGTGCCGGTGCTCGCGGCGGTGGCGCTGCTGGCCGCCGGCGGCGATCGCGCCCAGCCGGACAGCATGACGTTGATGGGCGGCCCAATCGACACGCGCGTCAATCCGACGGCGGTCAACGTGCTCGCCACCACGCGGTCGCTGTCGTGGTTCGAGAAGAACGTCATCGCCGCCGTACCGGCGCGCTATGCCGGCGCGTTCCGACGCGTCTATCCTGGCTTCCTGCAGCTTGCCGGCTTCATGACGATGAATCTCGACCGCCACGTCACGGCGCACGTCGATTTGTTCAATCATCTGGTGCGCGGCGATGGCGAGAGCGCGGCGGCGACACGCAAATTCTACGATGAATACATGTCGGTGATGGATCTGCCCGCCGACTATTACCTGCAAACGGTGCAGCGCGTGTTCCAGGACCACGCTTTGCCGACGGGCACCTTCGCGTGGCGCGGACAGCGCGTCGAGCCGGCGGCAATCGCGCGCACCGCGCTCTTGACCGTCGAGGGCGAGAACGACGACATTTGCTCCGTCGGCCAGACGGCGGCAGCGCACGCGCTGCTCACCGGGCTCAAAGCCGGCAAAAAGGCGCGCCATGTTCAGGCCGAAGTCGGCCATTACGGCGTGTTCAACGGCCGGCGCTGGCGCACGGAAATCTACCCGAAGGTGCGGGAGTTCATTCTCGCCCACGGGTGACCGCAACGAGCGCGGTCGGAACGGGAGGGGCGATGGCAAAGCGCGGCAAGGTCGTCATTACGTGCGCGGTGACGGGGTCGATCCACACCCCGACGATGAGCCCGCATCTGCCGTTGACGCCGGATCAGGTTGCCGAGCAGGCGATCGGCGCGGCCGAAGCCGGCGCGGCCATCCTTCACCTGCATGCGCGCGATCCCAAGGATGGACGGCCGACGCCCGATCCGGCGGTGTTCATGCAGTTCCTGCCGCGCATCAAGCAGGCCTGCGACGCGGTGGTGAACATCACCACCGGCGGCGGCCACAACATGACGGTGGACGAGCGGCTGGCGGCGCCGCTCAAGGCCTCACCCGAGATGTGCTCGCTCAACATGGGCTCGATGAATTTCGGGCTCTACCCGATGCTAAACCGCTACAAGGAATTCAAGTACGAGTGGGAGCCCAAATACCTGGAGATGACGCGCGACTTCATCTTCAAGAACACCTTCAAGGATATCGAGCGCATCCTGAAGGACCTCGGCGAAGGCCACGGCACGCGGTTCGAGTTCGAATGCTACGACATCGGCCATCTCTACACGCTGGCGCACTTCCTCGACCGCAAGCTGGTGAAGCCGCCGCTGTTCGTCCAGACCATCTTCGGCATCCTCGGCGGCGTCGGCGCCGATCCTGAAAATGTCGCGCATGCCAAGCGCATCGCCGACAAGCTATTCGGCGACGATTATTACTGGTCGATCCTGGCCGCAGGTCGGCACCAGCTGCCGCTCATCACGATGGGCGCGATCATGGGCGGCAACGTGCGCGTCGGGCTCGAGGATTCGCTTTATATCGGCAAAGGCCAGCTTGCCAAAAGCAATGCCGATCAAGTGAAACGCATTCGCGCCATTCTCGAGAACCTGTCACTCGAAATCGCCACGCCCAAGGAGGCGCGCGAGATGCTGGCGCTCAAGGGCGGCGATCGGGTCGCTTTCTAGATGATCGACAAGCGCGTCAAGGACCTGG
>JAGWIH010000176.1 GCA_028866355.1 Alphaproteobacteria bacterium | reverse complement strand
ACGGCAAGTCGGCGGTCCTCAAGGCCACGTCGGCGCGCGGCACGGCGACCACCGATACCTACGAATTGGCCGGTTTCGGCCAGGCGCTGAAGGCGATCGATACGGCCTGCAAGGTCAAGCGGTAACGCTGGCGCCACACCGGCGGCGGTCCTATATCTTCCCCGTTATGTCCGGTCCGAAAACCCTGATCGGGCTGTCGCGCGAGGAATTGGTCGCCGAAATGGCGACGCTCGGCGCCGCGCCCTTTCGCGCCCGCCAGCTCTGGCATTGGATCTACCACCGCGGCGCGCGCGACTTCGCGGCGATGACGACGCTCGCGAAATCGTTCCGCGCGCAGCTTGCCGAGCGCTATACCGTCGCGCGGCCGGTCGAAAGCCGCGCCCAGCTCTCGAACGACGGCACCCGCAAGTGGCTGCTAGCGTTCGCCGACGGCCAAGAAGCCGAGTGCGTGCATATCCCGGAAGAGGATCGCGGCACGCTGTGCGTCTCGTCGCAGGTCGGCTGCACGCTGACCTGCAAGTTCTGCCACACCGGCACGCAGCGTCTCGTGCGCAATCTCGGCGCGGCCGAGATCGTCGGCCAGATCATGGTGGCGCGCGACACGCTCGGCGAATGGCCGTCACCCAAGGACGATCGTCAGCTCACCAACATCGTGCTGATGGGCATGGGCGAGCCGCTCTACAACTACGATAACGTCGCCAAGGCGATGAAGATCGCCATGGACCATGAGGGCCTGTCGGTGTCGAAGCGCAAAATCACGCTGTCGACCGCTGGCGTCGTGCCGATGATCGCGCGCGTGGGATCGGAGCTTGCCGTCAATCTGGCGATCTCGCTGCACGCCGTGAATGACGAGTTGCGCGACGTGCTGGTGCCGCTCAACAAGAAGTACCCGATCGCTGAGCTGATCGCGGCGTGCCGGGCTTATCCGAGCGCAAGTAATTCTCGGCGTATTACCTTCGAATACGTCATGCTCAAGGGCGTCAACGACAGCCCGGCCGACGCCCGCGCGCTGGTGAAGCTGATCGCCGGCATTCCGGCCAAGATCAATCTGATCCCGTTCAATCCATGGCCGGGCGCGCCCTTCGAATGTTCGACCGACGGGGCCATTGAGCGTTTCGGCGACATCGTCAACGCCGCCGGCTATGCCTCGCCGGTGCGCACGCCGCGCGGCCGCGACATCCTGGCGGCGTGCGGTCAGCTCAAATCCGCCAGCGTCAAACTCAAGGCGAGCGAGCGGTTGAAGCAGCCGGCGGAAGCCGCTATATCCGGCCCGGCGGCGGGGTAGCTCAGCTGGTTAGAGCAGAGGAATCATAATCCTAAGGTCGCCGGTTCGAGTCCGGCCCCCGCTACCAAACCGCGCATCAAAAAGGCCCCGCTTTTGACGGGGCCTTTTGCTTGGTCGATGTGCTTTCCGGTTCAGTCGAGCAAGACGCGATAGGCCGCTGGCTCGCGCAGCGCGCGCCAGAGGTTGGCCATACGCGGCCGATCGGCGGCTTGCAAAAGGGCCCAGAGCAAATTGTCGTCCGCGACCGGAACGGAGACAGCATCGGCGCCGGTGATGCCCTGAACGATCTCCAGCAGGCCGCGCTGAAATGGCGCTTCCACGATGGTACAGCCAACGGCGCGCGCCAGCCGCGCGCAGTCGATGTGCGCCGGCGCAAAGCTGCGCCGCGCCACCGCGAACATCGGCAGGTCGGTCTCGGAATCGCCGATGGCGAAGGTCCCGTCCGGCCCGCGGCCGATCCATGCCAGCAGCGCCGTAAGGCCGGACCCCTTGTCGACGCCTTTGGCCAGAATCGTCGTGTCGATCGTCGTCTGGTGGACGACCAGGCGGTCGAGCTTGCGCTCGGCGATGAGATTGCGGATCAGCGGTTCCGGCAGCGGCACGGTGCCCTTGCGCGCGTAGGTGTAAGCGCGCACCGAGCATTCGTAGCCGTCGTCGATGAAAACACCGCGCAGCGGCTTGAGCGCTGCACGCAGGGCCGCGAGCTGTTCCAGCGTCGCCGCATCGATCAGATTGTGGCCTTGTCGCGTCGTCGCGTCCCAGATGTAGCCGCCGCATTCGGCGACGCCGCCGACAAAGCCATAGGCGTCGCAATAGTCGCGCACCTGGTGCGCCGGCCGCGCGGTGTCGACCGAGATCGCAAAGCCGCGCGCATTTAACGTCGCGAGGGCCTGAACACCGGCCGCAGTTGTCGTCGGAAAGCCGAAGATGCGGCGATCGACGACGCCGTCGAGGTCGAGCACCGCCAGCGGCGCGTGCCAGTCACGCACCGCCGCCGGCGCGACGAGTGCTCCGCAGGCGCGGGCGCTTTCGCGTGTCAGGAAATCCCACGCCTTGGCGTATTGCGCATTGAATTCGTCGGCGCGGTGGGCGAGGTGGGTTTGCTTGACGATGCCGTCGAGCGCCGCCTGCAGCGCCCACAATCCGGCCATCAATTTGCATAGCAAAAGCCGTTCCCCGTCCGGCGTGTCGCCGGTCGCGGCGGCATAGCGCGCGATCAGGTCGCGTTCTTCGTCGTGTGAAAGACCGAGTTGCAGGATGGCGTCGGCGAGATCGTAAGCCGGGTCGCACAGATTGACTTCGTTCTTGCCGATGCCGTGATGCTCGAAATCGGTCTTGAGCAGATCGGTGGGGCCGGCGATCCACTCGTCCGCCGCCATTCGCCCGTCGATCAGCGCCGCCCGCGGAGTCAGGCGCGCGGCAATCCGTCGGCGCAACGGCTCGACCATCAGGCCGGCGACTCCGGACCCACAGGCGTTCGAAAGCGTATCGGCCAGCAGCGACAGACCTTCATGCTGCGCGTCAGCCGTGTCCGGCGGCGCGATGGCCAACCGTTCGGCGCGCGCGGCGATATAGTTCGCCGCCGTGTCGACCCAGCTCTGCCGCGGCGCGTGTGTACGGTTGGTCGCAGTGGTTTGCGGCAGCCATTCGGTGAAGAGAATACCGTCGCGCAAGCCGAGCAGCGGCGACACCAGACCGGCGAGGCGATCGGCGGCAATGAACGCGGCGTAGCCGAGCCAGCCCCAGCCGACACTCTTGGCGAGGATATAGCGAACGGCGGGCACGCCGGATTCTGTCTCGAGACGGACGGCGAAAACCCGCTTGAGGCGATAACGCCGGCGGTCACCCGAGCGATAATCAAGCTCGGCGTTGAAGGCGGCGGCAGCCGGATCGTTGATCACCCGAATGCCGCGGTAGCCCCGCGCCCCGAAATATTCGGTTAGCCGCGCCTCGATCGTGGCGTCGGATGCCAACAGCTGCGCCTTGTGCCAATCCTCAGGCAACAACGTGATAAGTGTCTCGCGGTTGAACGCCGCCGCTTCTTTGTGCTCGTGCCAATTGCGTCGCAGCGGATGGACCGGAAACAGGACCGTGCGCCTGGCGGCGGCGAAGCCGGCGCGGCGCAAGGCCTGCACCGCGATGCCGATGGCTTCGCCGCTGAATGGCGGATCGTCGATCAGAGCCGCGTGATAGCTGGCTTGCGCGAATGCGCGCAGCCGCTCCGCCTCGCCCGCGGACACGCCTTTGTTCGGCCGGACGGTGACGATCGCTGTGCGCGCGAATCCGTGCGCCGCGAGCCGCGCCCGCATCAGCGACGCGAAATAGACACCGGCGGTACGCAAGCCGACAACGACGATCGGCTGCGCGCGGTCGGGATGCGACGCCGCGAAGCGATCGGCCAACTCCAGAACGTCGAACTGGGTGAGATCTTGCTTGCGGAAGGCAGATGGAATGCGTATCGGCTCGGTCCGCAATCGACGCGGCAGGGGTTGTGCCAGGATGGCGGCCAACCTGGCGACGGCGTCAGCAGGAACCGGCGCAACGCTCGATGGCAGCGACGCCAGCGATGGCAAGAAGCCGTCTAACGCGCTCTGCCAACGATCGCGCCAGCGTCGGAGAGCGCGCATGTCGGCGGCACGGCCAACAGCCATTGCCGCGCTTAGCACGCGCAAACCTTGCCGTGTGCCCGGCAGCCGCGCCAGGCGCTGCGGCAGGCGCAAAACCGGACCGTGCAACGCATCTTCGGCGGCGGTCAGCAACGCACCGGCAAGCAGGAAGATATTGGTCATCACCTCGTCGCGCTGCCACGGTTCCCGCGTTGCGCCGAGGCGCGCCAATTCGTCATTGAGGTACGCCGCGATATCGCCGACCGAGCACAGCGGATTGAGCGACCACGGATAGCCGGCATAGAACGCGCGTTCGCCGGCCGGCGGCGCTTCGACCGGTAACGCGGCTTGCTCACGGCGGTCGAGTTGGAGATTGCTGCGCGGCGTCACGGCGTTTCGCAGGGCCTCAGCGCGCCTTCCGGCGAAACAGCGTTTCGAGCTTGTGGAACGTCCACTGCATGAAGGGCAGGACCGCGATGAGGAACGGTCCGGGCGAACGGCCCGACGTTGCCAGGATGGTCTGGATGATGCGCCGGTCGAGCCAGATCTGCTTGGTCAGCGCCGGTCCGGGCGACGAGCACGAATCCATCCAGTGAATCCAGTTATGGCGATGCACCTCGGCGATATTCTCGAGTTCGAGCAGCACGCCTGGCGAGTAGCGCGCATAGGCCTCGTCGAACGCGACCTTGAACGCGAACGAACCGTTGCGGCAGAGAAAATTACACAGCTGCGCGATCGGCGTTCCGTTCAGCGACAGCGTCAGCACCATCAGACGGCCGCGCCGGAACGCTTCGTGCACCGTCTCGACGAAGAACTGCTTCTGCGCCGGAATGCACGACAAGGCCGTGCCTTCGCGGCCTTTCCAGCCGCTCGCTTCCAGGCGGAGGAAATGCTCGGTCCAGGCCGCCAGATCGCCGTCACCCGGCAGCATGGTGTATTCAAGCGGTCCCAGCCGCCCGAGTGCGTTTTCCTGTTGCCGCAGCGTCCGGCGCTTCTTGGTCGACAACGCCTCTTCGAGATAGGTCTTGGCGTCGGCGCGCGGGCGCAGCATCGCCCGTGTGCTGCATTCGAGCGTCAGCGTCGGATGGCGGTGCTCTTCGAGAAACTCCACAAGCTCCGTCCACAGCGGGCCGTCGCCCGACACGCCGCCGAATTCGATCAGGATGGAGCCGCGTGGATCGCCGGCCGCCCAATCGAATACGGCTTGGAAGCACGCTTGTGCCGTCTCGGCGCGCACCAGCGGACTGCAGAGGAAGCAGTGGAGATGCTTCCACAGACGGAGCGCGCTGACCGGCATGTTCTTGTAATGGTTTTGCCGCTCCAACGGGAAGAAGCCGCACAACACCGGCGGCTCGCCGCCGG
>JAGWIH010000175.1 GCA_028866355.1 Alphaproteobacteria bacterium | reverse complement strand
CACACCATCGATTGCGAGACGCTCGACACGTTTGCGGAAACGCCAGAACGCTGGCTGGACGTCGCCTGGAGCGACGACGGCGACGGCGGCCGCGTTCATGTCGGCCGGATCAGCGTCACCATCGGCAACGAACCCGGCAGCCTTGGCAGCCTGACGACCGTCATCGGCAAGGGCAGCGGCAACATCACCAACCTCAAGATCACCAACCGGTCGCAGGATTTCTTCGAAATCCTGGTCGACATCGAAGTGCAGAACGTGCGCCACCTGACCAATATCATCGCCGCCCTGCGGGCAACGCCGGTGATCAACTCGGTCGAACGCGCACGCGGCTGATCCGCATGATGCAGAAACGACCGCTGCGCCTCGGCGTGAACATCGACCATGTCGCGACCATCCGCAACGCGCGAGGCGGGGCGCATCCCGATCCACTGCGCGCGGCGAAATTGGCCGCGGCGGCGGGAGCCGATGGTATCACGGCGCATTTGCGCGAAGATCGTCGCCACATTTCCGACGCCGACATCGCCGCGTTGGTGCGCGAGATCGCCTTGCCGCTCAACCTCGAAATGGCGGCTACCGATACGATGCTGGCGATCGCGCTTCACCATCGGCCGCACGCGGCGTGCCTGGTTCCCGAGCGCCGTAGGGAACTGACCACCGAAGGCGGGCTGGACGTCGCCGGTGCGCGCGATCGGCTCGCGCCGTTTGTCGCCCAGCTGGCGCAGGCGCAAATTCGAACCTCGCTGTTCATCGATCCTAATGAGAACCAGGTTCGTGCTGCTCGAGCCATCGGCGCACCGGTCATCGAGCTGCACACCGGCGCTTTTTGCGACGCGACGGGTGCAACGCGCGCACGCGAACTCGATCGCCTGCGACGCGCGGCGGCATTGGCAGAGGAGTTGGGTCTCGAATGTCATGCCGGACACGGGCTGAGCTTTGAAACTGTCGGCGCAGTCGCGGCGATTCCGACCCTTGTCGAACTCAACATCGGGCATTTCTTGATCGGCGAGGCGATTTTCGGCGGTCTCGACAGCGCCATCAAACGCATGCGCGCCGCGATGGACCAGGCACGCAGCAATGCGCACGGCGAAAAGAGCGCGTGATGATCCTGGGCGTCGGTAGCGACCTGATCGATATCCGCCGCATCGAGCGGACGATCGCGCGTTTTGGCGACCGGTTTCTCGACCGTATTTTTACGCCGATCGAGCGTCAACGCGCGGAACGGCGGGATGATCGTGCCGCCAGCTATGCCAAGCGTTTTGCCGCCAAGGAGGCGTGTTCCAAGGCGCTCGGAACCGGATTTCGCAAAGGCGTTTATTGGCGCGATCTCGGAGTCGTCAATCTTCCCGGCGGGCGGCCGACCTTGGTTCTGACCGGCGGGGCCTTGGCGCGACTCAAGGCGATGACCCCGGATGGCATGGCGCCGCGCATCGACATCACGCTGACCGACGAACCACCGTTGGCGCAGGCTCTCGTCGTGATCACAGCAGAGGCCGTCACGGTCGAGCGCCGCCCTTGACTTCCGAATTCCGGCAAGGCTTCATCGTCGCGGTCGCGTCGCCGGCCAATTTCCCTGGGCCCGTTCCGTCAATGTGTTAGTGGATCTCTTCGATGAGCAGCAGAACATCGGCTCGGGGCTCAAGCGGGCTCGCCGAGACAGTCAAGACGATTGTTTACGCGATTATCATCGCGCTGATCATCCGCACTTTTTTCTACGAGCCCTTCAGCATCCCGTCCGGATCGATGATCCCGACGTTGCTCGTCGGCGACTATCTATTCGTTTCGAAATTCTCCTACGGTTACAGCCGATACTCGCTGCCGCTTGGCATGCCGCTGTTCACGGGCCGCGTGATGTTCACGCCGCCGCACCGCGGCGACGTGGTCGTGTTCAAGCTGCCGAAGGATCCATCGGTCGATTTCATCAAGCGAATTATTGGACTGCCCGGCGACCACGTTCAGATGAAAGACGGCGTCCTTTATATCAACGACCAGCCGGTGAAGCGCGACCGAATCGGCATCTATCAAGACCCGGCCAATGGCACGACCTATACCGAATATATGGAAACGCTGCCGGGCGGCTATCAGCACCCCATCATCAAACTGTCGGGCATCTATACGCTCGACAACACGCCGGTCTTCACCGTTCCGCCCGATCATTACTTCATGATGGGCGACAATCGCGACAACTCGTCGGACAGTCGCGATCCGTCCAGCGGCGTCGGCTACGTTCCGGCCGAGAATATCGTCGGCCGCGCGGTATTCCTGTTCTTCTCGACCAACGGATACGCCCATTGGTGGGAGATTTGGGACTGGCCCTTCACCGTTCGCTACGACCGGCTGTTTACCTCTATTCACTGAGCGCGCCGCGCCGCGCCACCATCGCCCTGTCATGAAACCGGAGACGTCCGGCGGCGTCGAGCGCCTCGAGGCGGCACTTGAGTATCGCTTCGAGAAGCCGAGCCTGCTGATCGAGGCGCTGACTCATCCGAGCGCGCCGCAACGCAGCGCCGCGGCTCGGCGCGGCTATGAACGGCTCGAATTCCTCGGCGACCGCGTGCTCGATCTGATCGTCGCGCAGCTTTTGTGGCAGCGGTTTCCCGATGACGATGAAGGTGCCCTGACCCGGCGCCAGGTCGCGCTGGTTCGGCGCGAGACGCTGGCAGCGGTGGCGCGCGAGATCGGGCTCGGCGATTTCGTCATCGTGTCGAGCGGCGAGGGTGCCGCCGGCGTGCGTGAAAATACGAGCGTGCTGTCAGATGTTTGCGAGGCCTTGATTGCAGCGCTCTATCTCGATGGCGGCATAGGGCCGGCGCAGCGCTTCGTCGAGCGCTATTGGCGACAGTACTTTGACGCCACGCAGCCGCCGCGCGATCCGAAAACCGCGTTGCAAGAGTGGGCGCAGGCGCGCGGCCTGAGCCTGCCCAACTACGTGGTCATCGAAACTAGCGGTCCGCCGCATCGCCGCCGGTTCACGGTGACGGTGAGCGTCGCGGGCGACAAAACCGAGACCGCGTCGGGCCATTCCAAGCGCGAAGCGGAAACCGCGGCGGCAGCGGCGCTGTTGGCGTCGTTGGGAGAGATAGCGTGAGCGACGCCGCACCGGTCACGACGCGTTGCGGTCATGTCGCGTTGATCGGCGCGCCCAATTCGGGAAAGTCGACGCTGCTCAATCGCCTCGTCGGCTCGAAGCTGGCGATCGTCACGCCCAAGGTGCAAACCACGCGCGCGCGCATGCTGGGCATCGTCATCGATGGCAACGCCCAGATCATTTTCGTCGATACACCCGGGATCTTCGAACCAAAACGTCGGCTCGAACGGGCGATGGTCAAAGCGGCGTGGACCGGCGCGCACGACGCGGAAAACATCGTCGTTCTGGTCGACGCCACGCGCGGCCTCGATGCCGATACCGGCCGGATCATCGATGGTTTGCGCGACGCCAAACGCCGCGCGGTTCTGGCACTCAACAAAGTCGACAAGGTCAAGCGCGGCGACCTGCTGCCGTTAGCGCAGGCGCTCGACCGCGAAGGCGTGTTCGACCGCGTCTTCATGATTTCCGGCCTGACGGGCGACGGCGTCGAGGATCTCAAGGTCTATCTGGCGAATGCGTTGCCGCGCGGACCGTGGCTCTATCCCGAGGACGAGATCACCGACGTGCCGTTGCGGCTCTTGGCAGCCGAAGCGACGCGCGAGCAGATTTTTCGTCAGCTACACCAGGAGTTGCCTTATTCGGCGACCGTCGAAACCGAAAAGTGGGAGGACCGTCCGGACGGTAGCGTGCGGATCGATCAGGTCGTGCACGTTACCCGCGAGAGCCAGAAGGGGATCGTGGTCGGAGCCGCGGGCCGGCAGATCAAGAGCATCGGCGCCGCGGCGCGCGCCGATCTCGAAGCCATATTCCAGCGGCGGGTCCATCTTTTCATCCAGGTGCGCGTGACCGAGAATTGGACCGAAGATCGCGAGCGTTACGCCGCCATGCGTCTCGATTTCGACGAATAATGCATTGGGTCGATCAAGGCGCCGTCCTGGCGACGCGGCGGCACGGCGAGCGGGCGTTGATCGTTGACGTCCTGACCAAGGAGCACGGGCGGCACGCCGGCTTGGTGCGCGGCGGGCAGGGGCCAAAGTCGCGGGTGCTCTATCAAATCGGTAACCAGGTCAGCGTGACTTGGTCCGCGCGGCTTAGCGACCATCTCGGCACCTATACCGGCGAATTGCTGGTCGGCCGCGCTGCGCGTTTTATAGACGACCGGGCGCGGCTCTCCTGTTTGGCGGCCGCCGCGGCGATGGCTGCTGCGACCTTGCCGGAACGCGAGCCTCATCCGCGCTTTTATGCCGGCATGATGGATTTATTCGACCGGATCGGCCGCGAAGACGCCTATCCGGCGTGCTACGTCCGGCTTGAGCTCGATCTGCTGGCTGAACTCGGTTACGGCCTCGATCTGTCACGATGTGCCGCGACCGGCGTGCGTCAGGGCCTGACCTATGTATCGCCGCGATCGGGGCAGGCCGTCTCGACCGCGGCTGCGACGCCCTACCGCGAGCGACTCCTGGTCCTGCCGCCGTTCTTGCTCGATGAAACTGTAGCGCCCGATCACGCGCAGATTCTCGATGGCTTGAAACTGACCGGCTTCTTTCTTGATCGCCGGGTGTTTCATCCGCACGGCCGCAAGATGCCGGCGGCGCGCACGCGCTTCGTTGACGTGTTGCGCCGAACCGGTACTCTAGCGGCACAACGAATCGAGTCGGCATGAAGAAGTCTGGTCCCGGTCTCGTCGGCGAGGTGCGCGACGTCGCGCTCGCGGATGCGCTGAGCGAGCGGTATCTCTCCTACGCGCTGTCGACGATCATGGCGCGGTCGCTGCCCGATGTGCGCGATGGCCTGAAGCCGGTGCATCGGCGGCTGCTTTATGCGATGCGCCAACTGCGGCTCGATCCAAAGTCGGGCTACAAAAAATGCGCACGCGTCGTCGGCGACGTCATCGGCAAATTTCACCCGCATGGCGACGTTGCGGTCTATGACGCGCTGGTGCGGCTGGCGCAGGATTTCGCGCAGCGCTATCCGCTGGTCGACGGGCAGGGCAATTTCGGCAATATCGACGGCGATAATCCGGCGGCGATGCGCTACACCGAAAGCCGCCTGACCGAAGTGGCCGAGGCGCTGCTCGCCGGCATCGACGAGAACACGGTCGACTTCCGGCCGACCTACGACGGCGAGAACGACGAGCCGCTGGTTCTGCCGGCGCGGTTCCCCAACCTGCTG
>JAGWIH010000174.1 GCA_028866355.1 Alphaproteobacteria bacterium | reverse complement strand
CAGTTGCACGATCTGCTGATGCGCCGCGCCGCCCTGGTCGCCGAAGTCGGCGTCGCCAAGCAGGAAGAGCACGCGCGCGTCGAGGTGCCGGTGCGCGAGGCCGAAATCCTGCGTCGTCTTTTGGGACGCCACAGCGGCAAGCTGCCGCTCGGCGCCCTGGTGCGTCTTTGGCGCGAGCTCATGGGCGCGGCCATCGTCATGCAGGCGGATTTCTCGGTCGCGGTCGCGGTGCCCGAAGCCGATCCCGGCATCTGGGACTTGGCGCGCGACCATTACGGCAGCCAGGTGCCGATGACGGCCTATCGCTCGCCGGGCGAGGTGCTGCGCGCGCTCGCGGAGCTGCGTCATGATTCCGGCGTCATCGCCGTGCCGGCCGGCGACGGCGACGATGCCTGGTGGCGCGCGCTTGCCGGCGGCGCCGGCGACGGTCCGCGCATCAACGCCCGCCTGCCGTTCGCCGGTCGCGGCAACGCGCGCGGCACGCACGATGCCTTCGTCGTTGGCCGCGCCGCCAACGGCATCGGCGACCGCACGTTGTTCGTGCTCGAAACCAGCGGTGAGTTGAGCCGCGGCGGCCTGGTCGGCGGATTGTCGGGCGGCGCCATCGCAGCCACGGTGCTGCAACAGGTGCGCGGCAAGGACGGCGTCGTGGCGCTGATCGACGTCGACGCACCGCTGGCCGCCGACGATCCGCGCCTCGCGGCGCTCCTAAACAGCCTCGGCAAGCAGGTCGCGCATGTCGCGGCGATCGGTTCCTATGCCAAGCCGCTTCTCGTCGGCGACGCCGCGCCCGCCGCGAAGTGAACGCCGTGTCCGCCGCTCCTTCGCCGCGTCCCGGCATCCTCGATATTGCCGCTTACCAGGGCGGCGAAGGCCGCATTCCCGGCCTGGCCAAGCCGATCCGGCTCGCCTCGAACGAAAGCGCGCTCGGGCCGAGCCCGGCCGCGCTCGTCGCCTACAAGGAAGCCGCCGGCGACATGTTCCGCTATCCCGACGGCCACGCCACGGCGATGCGCGAGGCGCTGGCGCGTCACCATGGCCTCGACGCGGCACGCATCGTTTGCGGCGCCGGCTCGGACGATATCATCCACTTGTTGGCCGCGGCCTATGCCGGGCCGGGCGACGAGGTTCTCTACGGCCGCCACGGCTTCGCGATCTATCCGATCGCGGCGCAGACCGCGGGTGCGACGCCGGTTGCCGTGCCCGAAAAGGACCTGACGTTCGACGTCGACGCGACGCTGAAGCGGGTGACGAAGAAGACCAAGCTCGTCTTCATCGCCAACCCCAACAATCCGACCGGCACGTTCATTCCGCGCGACGCGTTGGCGCGGCTGCACGCCGGCTTGCCCAAGTCGGTCTTGCTGGTCGTCGATTCGGCCTATGCCGAATACGTCGTGCGCAACGATTACGATCCCGGCCTGGCGTTGGCGACGAACGCGCCCAACGTCGTGATGACGCGCACCTTCTCGAAGATCTATGCGCTCGGCGGCCTGCGCCTCGGCTGGTGCACGGCGAGCCCGGCCGTGATCGACGTGCTCAACCGCGTGCGCAATCCGTTCAACGTCAGCTCGGCGGCGATCGCCGCCGGCATCGCCGCGCTCGACGATGTCGCCTCGGTCGACAAGGCGCGCGCCCACAACGACATCTGGCGGCCGTGGCTGGCGCGCGAGCTGGCCGCGCTCGGTCTCGACATCGTGCCGGGCGTCGCCAATTTCGTGCTGGCGCGCTTTCCGGCCGCGCCCAAGGACGCCAACGCGGCGTGGGATTTCCTGCGTCAGCGCGGCATCCTGGTGCGGAAGGTCGGCGTCTATCATTTGCCGGAATACCTGCGCATCACCATCGGCACCGAGGCCGAGATGCGCGCCGTGGTCGCCGCAGTATCGGCGTTTTTGGGGAAATCATGAGCCAGCAGTTCGAACGCGTCGCCTTCATCGGCATCGGCCTCATCGGCTCGTCGCTGGCGCGCGTCATGATCCGCGACAAGCTGGCCGGCGAGATCGTCGCCTGCGCGCGCACGCCGGCGACGCTCGACGCGGTGAAGTCGCTCAAGCTCGCCGACCGCGTTACCCACGATCCGGCCGAAGCGGTGAAGGGCGCCGACCTCGTCGTCATCGCCACGCATCTCTCGGCCTATGCCGCGGTCGGCAAGCGCATCGGCGACGTCTTGAAGCCGGGCGCCATCGTCACCGATGTCGGCTCGGTCAAGCAGGCGGTGATCCGCGACCTGAAGCCGCAACTGCCATCGGCGGTGCACTTCGTTCCGGGGCATCCCGTGGCCGGCACCGAATTCTCCGGTCCGACCGCCGGTTTCGCCGACCTGTTCCGCGACCGCTGGTGCATCCTGACGCCGCTTGCCGGCACCGACGCCAAGGCGATCGCGCGCGTGAAGACAATGTGGGAAAGCGCCGGCATGAAAGTGGCGACGATGGACCCGGCGCATCACGACATGGTGCTGGCCATCACCTCGCATTTGCCGCATTTGATCGCCTACACCATCGTCGGCACCGCCAACGATCTCGAGGACACGCTCAAATCCGAGGTCATCAAGTTCTCGGCCGGCGGCTTCCGCGATTTCACGCGCATCGCCGCTTCGGACCCCGTGTTCTGGCGCGACGTGTTCCTGGCCAACCGCGAGGCCGTGCTCGCCATGCTGCAGCGCTTCACCGAGGATTTGACGGCGATGCAGCGCGCCATCCGCTACGGCGAAGGCGAGACGCTGGAGCGCGTCCTCGCCCGCACCCGCGCCATCCGCAAATCCATCGTCGACGCGAAACAGGCGTAAAAATTCACCACGGAGACACGGAGAAGGGGAAGAAATAAATGGTTCTTTCCCACGGTGACGCACTGTCCAATCGCGTGATCGGCTTGGCGATCGAGGTGCATCGGCAGCTTGGACCGGGCCTACTCGAATCCGCTTACGAGGAATGTTTGTGTTTCGAGTTTCGTCAGAACGGCATCGCGTTCGCGCGACAGGTGCCGTTGCCCGTGGTTTACAAGGATGTGAAACTTGAGTGCGGCTACCGGTTGGACATCCTCGTCGAGAACGAACTTATCGTCGAGGTGAAGGCAGTCGAACGGCTCATGCCGATCCATGAGGCGCAAATGCTCACCTACCTCCGTTTGAGTGGGCATAAAGTTGGGCTCTTGATGAATTTTCATAGCGTCGTGTTGAAGGACGGATTGCGTCGTATAGTCTTGGGGTAGAATCTCTCCGTGTTCTTCGTGTCTCCGTGGTGAATGTGGAGGTTTTCATGCACGTCGTCATCTTCGAGGTCGAGCCCAAGCCGGGACACGAAGGCGATTACCTCGACACCGCCGCCGCGCTCAAAAGCGAGCTCGAGAAAATCGACGGCTTTGTCTCGGTCGAGCGCTTCCGCAGCCTGAACACCGAAGGCAAGATCCTGTCGCTGTCGTTCTGGCGCGATGCCGACGCGGTAAAGCGCTGGCGCGAACATGCCAAGCACCGGCTGGCGCAGGCGCAGGGTCGCAACTCGGTTTTCGCCAACTACCGCATCAGCGTCGCCGCGGTCGACCGGCAATACGGCATGTTCGCGCGCGACCAGGCGCCGCAAGCCCCGCCCGAAAAAGCCTCATGATCGAACACTACAGCGATCACGCCGCCAACGAGCGGACGTTTCTCGCCTGGGTCCGCACCGCCATCGCGGTCATGGCCTTCGGCTTTCTGATCGAGAAGTTCGACATTTTTCTGGCCTACATGGCGTCGAGCAGCCAGGGCCGCGCCGCGCCGCTGCACGGCCAGAAATTCGCCAACGAAGCCGGTCTCGCCTTCATCCTGCTCGGCGTCGCGATGATTCTGATCGCTGGCGCGCGCTACTTCCGCATCGCTCGCAACATCGACAAGCGTGAAACCGTGCCGAGCTCCGGCATGCGGTTCGACCTGACGCTCGCCGGCCTGCTGTTTCTGCTCGGCCTGTCGCTGTTTCTCTATATGTCGCGCGCGGTGTTGCCGTCGTTTTGAGTAAGTTTGTTCCCTCGCCCCCTGAAAGGGGGAGAGGGCAGGGTGAGGGGGTTCGATGCCGCCCGGTCTGCATAACCCTCACCCTCCCAATCCTGTCGGATTGGGCCCCTCCCTCTCCCGCTTCGCGGGCGAGGGACGATTCAGCGCCAATCGATGGTCGGAATCTTGGCGAGTGCTGCGGTCACGGCGCCGGGCGCAATACCCAGATGGCCGCGGGTTCGCCGCTGCTTGCCCGCACCGCGACGAACAATCGATCGAGCATCGGAACCCACAGCGAAGTGCGTGCCCCTGGCGCGGTCCGCATTTCGCCGATGCGCTGCATTGCGGCGTTGCTATCGAATACATCGACCATGCCTTCGCCACAGCTCGCATAGATGCGCGACCGTTTGGCGTCGATGAAGATATCGTCAGCGTCGCCGCAAAGCGGAGCACTGGCGGCGATCTTTCCGCTCATTGTCAGCGCTAACAGGCGCGGCGGCTGTCGCGTGCCAATGACGACGCGTCCGTTCGCCTGATCGAGCGCCATCGGAAAGTTGCCGCGCACGCCTTGCATGGTCCACGCGCCGGTCCGTTTGCCGGCGGCAGCATCGATCACGCCGACTTGGTCGGCGTCAGGAAGGTTGACATAGATCCGCCGGGCGCCGGTATCGAGCTGGAAGCTTTCGGGATGCGCCGGCAGCGCGATATCGGCGACGATGCTGCCCGCGCGGTCGATCACGGCGATGCCGCCGTCGCCGTGGCCGACATAGATTTGCGCGGCGGATTCATCGCCTCGCACGTTGTCGGCGTCGCTGTCGAGCGCGATTGTGCGTAGCGGCTTGAAATCGGCCGCGGCGAACAATCGAATCGAGCCGTCGCCGCCGTTGGCGACGTAGATCGTGTCGGTGGCTGCGAGGAAGCCGACGCCTTGCGGCTCGTCGAAGCCGGTCAGCGTGCGCAGGACGACGCGTCGCGTTAGGTCGACGACGCCGATGCTGCCATTGCCGAGCTCGGCAACGATCAGCCGTCGGCGCGAAAGGTCGATTGCCATGTGATCGATGCGGCCGGAGACCGCGCCCAGCGGTATCTTTGCCTCGAGGGCGAGCGGCGCTTGTTGCGAACGTGCGGCGGCGCTCGTCAGGGCGAGGAGGACGGCGGCGAGCACAAGAGTGCGCCGCAATTGATCGCCTGCTGCGCGGTTCATGTCCGCGCTCCCGGCCGGACCTGCGAGCGGCACCAGGAATAGAGGGCGTCGTAGACGATCATGCCTTGTGCCAGCATGGCGTAGTCGTCGGCGAAATTCCGTTTGAGTCCCTGCGAGATGGCGAGAAGGCCGGGCGATTGCGGCGTCAGATCCGGC
>JAGWIH010000173.1 GCA_028866355.1 Alphaproteobacteria bacterium | reverse complement strand
CCCCGGGTTGCCGCGCTTCCTCCGCTCAGACCGAGGCAGCGGGCGGCACAATGCCGCGCTCGTTAGGCTTTCTCAAGGTCTTTGGGCCGCGACTATTTGACCAATTGCTGCGCGTGCTGCAAATCGTCTGCGCACAGATTGGCGCGGCCGGCGGCGTTGTCGTTTTCCGCTTTGGCGAGCAGCAATTCGAGTTCGCGCTGCTTGACCGGGTCGTCGAGCGTGGCGATGCGGCTGCGCAAGGCGGCAATCTCCTGGCTACAGTCGGCCTGCGCCATCGCGCCGACGCTCAGCAGCGCGGCGACGACCGACAGGCACGGCAGCACCCTTCTCATGTCTTTCCCCCGAATCTAAGATAGCCCCAATTCGTCCGCTGGCGTGCCGCCGCGTTTGCGCCGGTTGAACCACCAGCGATTGTGGCGCCCATTTCGGGACCCCCAAGGAATAATTCACATCCAAACGCGTTGTTATCACGTCAGGTTCGATCGGGCGACCCGGCCTTGCCAGGGGCGGGCGCGATGAGCGCGTCGTTCAACGACCAGCTCGTCGCCGTTCTCCCCCGGTTGCGGCGGTTCGCCCGAGGCCTGACCGGTTCCGCCGTCGAAGCGGACGATCTGGTTCAGGCGGCTTGCGAACGGGCCTTGGCCCGCGCGCATCAATTCCAGCCCGGAACGCGCTTCGACAGCTGGATGTTTCGCATCGTGCAGACGGTCTGGATCGATCAGCTGCGCGCGCGCGAAACGCGGCGGACCGAAAGCGAGGACGAGGCGTTGGGTGCGGGCACCGACGAGCCTTCGCGGCGGGTCGAGGCCCGAATGGCGCTCAAGGAGGTCCAGGCGGCGATCGCCGTCCTACCGGCCGAACAGCGCGTCGCCCTTCTCCTCGTGACGGTTGAAGGTTTGAGTTATCGGGAAGCAGCGGAAGTTGCAGCAGTGCCGGTGGGTACCATCATGAGTCGGTTGGCGCGGGCGCGGATGGCGTTGCTCGCGAAGCTGGGTGGTGATGCTCTCCGGGGGAGCACGGAAGATGCAAAGGCCGAGTGACGAGATCCTGATCGCCTATCTCGATGGCGAGTTGGACGAACACGAAACCTTGGAGATCATCAAGGCGCTGGCGCACGACGACCGCCTTCAGGCGCACGCCGAGCGGCTCAACGCGAGCGCGCGGCTGATCCGCGCTGCTTACGATGAGGTTTTGCGGGAATCGGTGCCCGAGCGCCTGATCGCGGCAGCGCGTGGCCAGCGCGGTGTGAACGCCGTGCGGCGCGCGCTGGCGTGGCTGGCGCGCTGGCGGATGGTGTTAGGCGAGCGGCCGTGGTGGATCGGCGTGCCGGTCGCGGCCGCGCTGGCCGGCCTCATGGTCGGCGGCGGTCTCGGCTATGTCGCCGGCACCGAGCAGAGCGCGAGCCTGACCGCGCAACAGGACCTGGTCACCGCCGGAGCGGGCGCGAACTGGCTCGACAGCATCGCCGGGTATCACAAGCTATTCGTGAAGGCTGGCGCGAATGACCGCGCGCTGATGGACGTGCCGGCCGACGCCAGCAGCGATGCGGCGCGCAAGGTCGGGCAACTGCCATCCGACTTCCGCCTGCCGAACTTGAAGCCGTGGAGCCTCGAGTTCCAGGGCGCTCGGCTGCTCATGATCGACGGCCAGCCGGCAACGCAGCTGTTCTACACGACCGACAACAAGAACCTCGGCGCACTGACCTTTGTCGAGGCGGAATCGTCGAAAGCCGATCTGGCGCCGACCTTCGACCGCCGCGAGGACCTCAACATCCTCTATTGGCGGCACCACGGCCACGCCTATGCGCTCGTCGGCGCGGCGGATATCGGCTATCTCTGGAACATCTACAACGACATCGCTTGGCAGCTCGACGCCATCTAAGCGTGGATCGGCGGTTTTCGGTGCTTATCCGCCGGGCGGCGACCTGAGCCTCGCCTTGCTGTCCGCCGCCCGATAGAATCGCCGGCGTGGACGCGCATGCTCCCATGACCGAGGCCGCGCCAACGCCGCTGCGCGGAGCGGCCAAGGCGGAGCGCGATCTCCGTCTCGATTTCTTCCGCGGTCTGTCGCTGTTCTTCATCTTCATCGACCACGTGCCGGGCAATCTGCTCGCCTACGCGACCTTTCACGGCCTGGCATTTTTCGATGCCGCCGAGGTCTTCATCTTCATTTCCGGTTTCACGGCGGCGCTCGTTTACGGCCGCAGCCTGATGCGCAACGGCGCGCTCTTGGCCACGGCGCAGATCTATCGCCGCGTCTGGCAGCTTTATGTCGCGCACATCTTCCTATTCATGCTCTTTGTCGCCGAGGTTTCGTACAGCGTCCTGGTCGTGCACAACGCGATGTATGTCGAGGAAATGCGCGTCGCCAATTTTCTCCAGACGCCGCATCTGGCCGTGATTCGCGCGTTGCTGCTGAATTTCCAACCGGCGTTCCTCGACATTCTCCCGCTCTACATCGTGTTGCTCGCCGGGTTCCCCTTGGTGCTGCTCGGCCTGCGCGTACATCGGCTGCTGCCGTTTGCGGTTTCCGGAACACTCTATGGCGCGATCCTGTTCTGGGGGTGGACGCCGCACACCTATCCGGCGGGCGCGCCGTGGTATTTCAATCCGCTCGCTTGGCAATTCCTGTTCGTAACCGGCGCGACCGCTGGTTACTCGCGCGTCACCGGCTTTTGGCCGTTTCCCTCTCGCCCGTGGTTCCGCGTGCTAGCGGTCGGCATCGCCGGATTTTGCGCCGTGGTCAGCCTCGATTGGACGATCCACTGGCTCTATGACCCGTTCCCGGTGTTCCTGGCGAAGCAGTTGTGGACGCACACGCTCGACAAGACGAATCTGGCGCCGTTGCGCCTAGTCGATTTCCTCGCCGTCGCCGCGACTGCCATGATCTTCGTCAAGTCCAACAACCGGTTTCTGTCCATGAAGTGGGCGCGGCCGCTGATCGTCTGCGGTCAGCATTCGCTCCATGTCTTCTGTCTCGGCATCGTGCTGGCGGTGCTCGGCCATTTCATCCTGTCCGAATTCTATGACGGCGTGATCATGCAGGCCGTGGTCAACCTCGTCGGCTTTGCGATGATGATCGGCCTCGCCTATCTGCTCGAATGGTACAAGGTCGCCGTCCGCCAGGCGTCCGGTCCGCGCGCCGCCACGGGCGCGTCGGCGTGATCGCGATGGAGCGAGGGATCGTCAGGCTGG
This sequence comes from Alphaproteobacteria bacterium, assembly GCA_028866355.1. Taxonomy (GTDB): domain Bacteria; phylum Pseudomonadota; class Alphaproteobacteria; order ATCC43930; family CGMCC-115725; genus REEB95. Next base: position 2,128 of record JAGWIH010000173.1, on the reverse strand, counting down.
CGACGCTGCTGATCGTCGTGTTGTTTGGCGTCGCGCCGGCAAATGCCCAGGCGCCGGCCCCGCCGAAAGCCAATCAGTGCGCGGTGTCGCCCGATCTCATCGCCGGCGATCCGACGTTGCCGGGTCTTGCCAAGCGCTTTCACGACCGGCAGCCCGTCGTCATCGTCGCCATCGGCGGCGCCTCAACCGCCGGTGTCGCCGCTGGCGGTGCCGCTAACGCCTATCCGCAACGCTTGCAGGAGGCATTGGCGCGTCGCCATCCGGGGGTTTCGATCACGGTGATCAACAAAGCCATTCCGCGTCAGACGACGCGCGACATGATTGCGCGGTTCTCGACCGACGTGCTCGCGGCTAAGCCCAATCTGGTGATGTGGGAAACCGGCACCGTCGACGCGGTCCGGGCGGTGGAGGTCGACGAATTCGTCACCGCGCTCGACGAGGGCATCACGAAACTCCGCGCGGGCGGCGCCGCGGTCATGCTGGTCAATATGCAGTACAATCCCGGTCTGGCTTCGGTGATCGATTTCGGCCCTTATCTCGATGCCCTGAGCCGTGTGGCCGATCTGGACGATGTATACTTGTTCGACCGTTATCAGATCATGCGCTACTGGAACGACACCGGCCGATTCGACATGCTCGATGTTCCAAGCGGCAAGCAGACCGCTTTGGCGGAAGCGGTCTACCGCTGCCTTGGCGAGACGATGGCCGGCGCAATCGACCGCGCCGCCCGTTAGGATCGGTTCGCGGTGCTGCGCGACAGCCTGAAATCGGTCCCGCCGCCGCCGACGTTGCTGCGCCGCCAACATTCGCTCATGGCGTTGACGGTGTTCGGCCTCATCGCCGTTGGCTTGCTGATGATGGCACCGATCGGTCGCCGCACGCAGGCCGCGACTGATCGCTGTGGCGTCAGCGACGATCTGGCGGCGCTCGATATGAGCCTGCCGCACGTGGTGCAGTCGCTCGCCGCCGGCGGCCCAGTCGTCATCGTCGCTTTCGGGTCTTCTTCGACCTTCGGCACCGGCGCCTCGGCGCGTGACAAAACCTACCCGAGCCGCCTGGCGGCGCTGCTGGCACGGCGTCTTCCGGGCACGAACATCGAGGTGCTCAACCGGGGCATCGGCGGCGAGGTGGCCACGACCACGCTTGCGCGCATTGATACCGATGTCATCGCTGCGCATCCCGATCTCGTCATCTGGCAGGTCGGGACCAACGACGTGCTGCGCGACGTCGACCCGGCGACCGCCGCCGCGGTCATCCGTGACGGTGTTGTGCGCATGCAACGCGCCGGCATCGATGTCGTGTTGATGGACGTGCAGTTCGCGCCGCCAATCATGCAGCACGCGACCTTCCGCGAGATGGAAACCGTCATCGCCGCCGAAGGTAGCGATCTCGGCGTGCCGGTCATCCGGCGCTTCGCGATGATGCGTGAATGGGTCGAGGAGGGGCGCATGCCGCTTTCGGTCATGCTTGACCGCGACCATTTGCACATGACCGACGCAAGCTACGATTGCCTGGCGCGCAATATCGGCCGCAGTATCGCTCTCGCAGCGCGGATTTCGAGCCCCTGACGCCTAGGGTGTCAGCATGGCGCGGCCATAGATGCGACCGGCGCGAAGCTCTTCCAACGTCTCGTTGACCCGCGCGAGCGGCCGTTCGATCAGCGGCATCGGTTCGACCTTGCCGGTCGCGACCAAGTCCATCACCTCGCGGAATTCGGCCAGCGTGCCGACCAGCATGCCCTCGATGGTGATCGAGCGGATTGGCAGCAACGGCAGCGACAGCGTGATGTCGCCGCCCATCAGGCCGACAACGATGTATTTGCCGCCGCGCGCGAGCGCGTCGATCCCGAGCCGCGCGGTCTCGCTGGCGCCGACAAGGTCTATCGCCGCCGCGAGCGCGCCGTTCGCCGCCGCCCGGATGGCGCGGCCGGGTTTGTCCGCCTTGGGATCGATCGCCGCCAGCGCGCCGGCGGCGATTGCCGCATCGCGCTTCTTGGCGTCGAGATCGACCACGATCGCGCCTTTGCCGCCGAGCGCCTTCAGCACCTTGATGCACATCATGCCCAATCCGCCGGCGCCGAGGATCAGGATCGGCTGCGCGGTATAGACGGCGGCGCCGACGCGTTTCA
>JAGWIH010000172.1 GCA_028866355.1 Alphaproteobacteria bacterium | reverse complement strand
GTGCTCACCTTGCCCCGGCACTCGCGGCATTCGATCAGCATGGGCGACTCCTAATCGATCGGCCGGCGCAGGCCGGTGACGAGATCGAGATACGCGGGATCGTCCGGCTCGATGACGCCGTGACGCAGCGCGAAATCGATGATGACCAGATTGACGTTGAATTTGAAATCGTCGGTATCGCGCACCCGCGCGACGACTTCGTTCGCATCCATGAGCGCGAAGGACACGATCTCGCCATCGGTGTTGCGCGGCGTGAAATCCTTCGGGGTTTCTATGTCGTAAACGAACAATACGTCATCGCGCAGACCGTCGGGCATGCCCATACGATAGGAGATCGCGCCCGCCGCCTTGGCGCGCGCCGTGAGCGCGTGCGGCATCGCCGCTTCTTCCTCGCCTTCCTTGAGCAGCGTTTCGGCGACGCCGTGATCGCGGCCGATGCCGCCGGCGACCAGGTTGTCGAGCTTGTCGGGCGCCACGATCTTGTCGGCCGCCCGCCGGCCGATCCACAGCTTCAGCGCGCCGCCGTCGCGCCGCCAGCCGTTGAGATGCACGCCATACGAGCGCGCGCCGAAGAACGGCACCGCGCCGCGGTCGAGATCGAAACGCGGCGCCGCGCCCCAGCGCGACGCGACGGCGAAATATTCGTGCCGGTACTTGGCGAGGACGCCATGCGCCACCAGCGTCTCGATGGTCTCGTCGATGCGCGCGGTCAGCTCGGCACGGCCGCCGTTGGCGACGATCCGCACCGTCGCGCTGCCGACGTCGAACACCTTGGGGAAGCGCCGCAGCTGTTCGGCGTTGTCGCGCCGCACGAGCCCCAGACGCACGCCGTCATGCAGCAGCGGCAGAAAGTTCGCCGGCTCCCAGGTGTTACAGGCGCGGATATGGCGCAGCAGGCCCATCAGCATGTGAACACACGACATTCCGTCCGCCGCGGCGTGACAAAAGCAGGGCGTCGACGTGACAGCCGCGGCGGTCCCATTTCCGACATGATTTTTCCAGCGAAGGCCATATTCGGCGCCTACCTCATCGACAAGAGTTTGTACTCATTCGGACGGAGGTTTGCGATGCGCACGCTTCTCGTTTGCCTGGGCCTCGCCGCGTCGGCGGCGCTGGTCGGCTGCACGGCTGCCGCGCCGACGGACCCGTCGACTCCGCGCGCCATCCAAAGCGACATCTCGGCCGCACAACACACCGGTCCGACCGCCGAGCAGGTCGGCCAAGCGCAGCCGGTGCCCGACGTGATGGCGCCGCACGACAACGCGGTCGTGCCGACAGTCACGCTGCAGCTCAACAACGCGTATTAGCCGCGCGGCTGGGCTCAGCTCGGTTCGAGTTCGCTGTCCCAGTAAAGGAAGTCGCGCCAGGAATGGTGCAGGAAGTTGGGCGGGAAGGCGCGGCCGTTCTCGCGGAGCGCCTGCGTCGTCGGCTGCAGCGGACGGTGGCGCGGATAGAGACCGCTTTCGGCCGGAATGCGGTTGCCCTTGCGCAGATTGCAGCCCGAACAGGCGGTGACGACGTTTTCCCACGTCGTGTGGCCGCCGCGCGAGCGCGGCACGACGTGATCGAAGGTCAGGTCGTGCGACGGGAAGCCGTCGCCGCAATACTGGCAGATGAAGCGGTCGCGCAGGAAAACATTGAACCGCGTGAAAGCCGGCCGCCGCGTCAGCGGAATGTATTCCTTGAGCGAAATCACGCTCGGCAGCTTCATTTCGAACGACGGGCTGCGCACGACGCGATCGTATTGCGAGACGATGTTCACGCGCTCGAGGCAGACGGCCTTGATCGTTTCCTGCCAGGACCAGAGCGATAGGGGGAAGTAGCTCAACGGGCGGAAATCCGCGTTGAGCACGAGCGCCGGACAACTATCGAGCGCGACGGACAACCAGCCTCCAAATCCCGGCGGGCTCAAACCCGCCCTTGCCGGGCATTAAAGCCAAAAAAGTATGACGCTGCAATGTCATCGCACGGATCAGCGCGTTGGCACCGGCTTATCGCCGCGATAATCGTAGAATCCGCGGCCGGCCTTGCGTCCGAGCCAGCCGGCTTCGACGTATTTGACCAGCAGCGGGCAGGGCCGGTACTTCGAATCGGCCAAGCCTTCGTACAGCACCTGCATCACCGCCAGACAGGTATCGAGGCCGATGAAATCGGCGAGCTCGAGCGGTCCCATCGGATGGTTGGCGCCAAGCTTCATCGCGACGTCGATCGCCTCGACCGAGCCGACGCCTTCATAGAGCGTATAGACCGCCTCGTTGATCATCGGCAGCAGGATGCGGTTGACGATGAAGGCGGGGAAATCCTCCGCGGCAACCGGCGTCTTGCCCAGTTTGACGGCCAGTTCGCGAACGGCGGAAAACGTCGATTCGTCGGTGGCGATGCCGCGGATCAGCTCGACCAGCGTCATCACCGGCACCGGGTTCATGAAATGCATGCCGATGAATTTGCCCGGCCGGTCGGTCGTGGCGGCAAGCCGGGTGATCGAAATCGACGAGGTGTTGCTGGCGAGGATCGCCGACGGCTTCAGGTTCGGCATCAGCTTCTTGTAGACCTCGCGCTTGACCGCCTCGTTTTCGGTCGCGGCTTCGATCACCATGTCGCAATCCTTGAAGCGGTCGAACGCCGTGCCGCTCTTGATGCGCTTTTCCGCTGCCGTCTTGTCGGCCTCCTTGATCTTGCCGCTCTTCACCTGCCGCGACAGGTTCTTGTCGATGACGCCGGCGGCGCGGTCGAGCGCCTTCTGCTCGAGATCGGCGAGATAGACGTCGTAGCCGGCGAGCGCCGCGACGTGCGCGATGCCGCTGCCCATCTGACCGGCGCCGACGATGCCGATGATCTTGATCGTAGTCGTTGCTTCCGCCATGCGTTGCCCCCGTTTATGCCGCGCCGCGCTTCGCCAGCGCCTGGTCGAGCGCCGGCACGATTTCGAACAGATCGCCGACCAGGCCGTAATCGGCGACCTGGAAGATCGGCGCTTCCTCGTCCTTGTTGATCGCGACGATCACCTTCGAATCCTTCATGCCGGCAAGATGCTGGATCGCGCCCGAAATACCGATCGCGATGTAAAGCTCGGGCGCGACGATCTTGCCGGTTTGGCCGACCTGATAATCGTTTGGCACGAAGCCGGCGTCGACCGCGGCGCGCGACGCGCCGACCGCGGCGCCGAGCCTGTCGGCCAGCCGCTCGAGCAGCTTGAAGTTCTCGCCCGATTGCAGCCCGCGCCCGCCCGAGACGATGATTCGCGCCGCCGTAAGCTCGGGCCGCTCGCTCTTGGCGAGCTCGGCGCCGACATAGTGCGCGAGGCCGGTGCCGCCGGCGGCCGGAACCTTTTCGACGGTGGCATTGCCGCCGCTCGCGGCGACGGCGGGAAAGGATGTCGCGCGCACGGTGATGACCTTGATCGCGTCCGACGATTTGACCGTGGCAATCGCGTTGCCGGCATAGATCGGCCGCTCGAACGTGTCGGCCGAGACGATGGCGGAAATATCCGAAAGCTGCGCCACGTCGAGAAGCGCCGCCGCGCGCGGCATGACGTTCTTGCCGAAGGTGGTCGCCGGCGCCAGCAGGTGCGAATAGTTTTTGGCAAGCCCGGCCAACAAAGGCGCCAGCTCTTCGGCCAAGGGATGCGCATAGATCGCGTCGTCGGCGACAAGCACCTTCGTTACGCCGGCGACCGTGGCGGCTGCGGCCGCGATTCCGGCGCAGCCCGATCCGGCGACCAGCACGTGCACCGCGCCGAGCTTGGCCGCCGCCGCGATCGTGTTGAGCGTCGCCGGCTTCAGCGCCTTGCCGTCATGTTCGGCGAGCACCAGGACCGCCATCAGATCACCCGCGCCTCGTTGCGGAGCTTGTCCACCAGCTCGGCGACCGAGGCGACCTTCTTGCCGGCCTGGCGCTTGGGCGGCTCGGCGACCTTGAGCGTCGCCAGGCGCGGCTTCACGTCGACGCCGAGCGCGTCGGGAGTCAATTGTTCGATGGGCTTTTTCTTCGCCTTCATGATGTTGGGCAGCGAGGCATAGCGCGGCTCGTTGAGCCGCAGATCGGTGGTCACCACCGCCGGCAGCTTGAGCGTAAGGGTTTCGAGGCCGCCGTCGACTTCACGCGTCACCGTGGCGCTGCCGTCGGCGAGCTTGAGCTTCGACGCGAACGTCGCCTGGCCCCAGCCGAGCAGCGCCGCCAGCATCTGGCCGCTCTGGTTGCAATCGTCGTCGATCGCCTGCTTGCCCAGGATGACGAGTTGCGGCTGTTCCTTGGCGACGATGGCCTTGAGCAGCTTCGCCACCGCCAGCGGCTGCAATTCGGCGTCGGTCAAGACGTGGACGCCGCGGTCGGCGCCCATGGCGAGCGCGGTGCGGATGGTCTCCTGGCATGGCGCGGCGCCCATCGACACGGCGACGATTTCCTTGGCGACGCCGGCTTCCTTGAGCCGCACCGCTTCCTCGACCGCGATCTCGTCGAACGGATTCATCGACATCTTGACGTTCGCCGTCTCGACGCCGCTGCCGTCGGCCTTGACGCGGATCTTGACGTTGAAGTCGATCACCCGTTTGACGGCAACCAGAACCTTCATGAACGAGGCTTCCCGCTTGCCATGCTGCAATGCGGGATGATTTGTGCACGCGCACAAAGCGATGGCAAGCGGTTCGTAACGCAAATTTCACGCGGCGAAACCTGCCGCGGCGCCGCGTCCGCCTAGCTGTTGGCGCCCGGTTTCCACAAGACGTCGGCGCGGCCTTTACGGTTGGCGTGCCGCGCCAGCACGAAGAGATGGTCCGACAGCCGGTTGAGATATTTGAGCGCTTCGGGGTTGACCGGCTCGTGGGCGGCAAGCGCCGCCAGCCGGCGCTCGGCGCGGCGCACCACGGTGCGGCCGAGATGGAGCGCGGCGGCGAGCTTGGTGCCGCCCGGCAGGACGAAACTCTTCAGCGGCTTCAGGCCGCGCTCGAGCGCGTCGATCTCGCGTTCGAGCCGCGCCACCTGCGTCGCGCCGATGCGCGGCACCTGGTCGAGCTTGCCGCGCGCTTCGGCGAGATCGGCGCCGAGATCGAAGAGATCGTTCTGGATGCGCGCGAGCATCGCATCCGCGGCGCCGCGCGCGTCGAGCCGCGCCAGCCCGAGCACCGCGTTGGCCTCGTCGACCGTGCCGTAGCTCTCGACGCGCAGGCTGGTTTTCGCCACCCGCGAGCCGTCGCCGAGGCCGGTCTCGCCGCCATCGCCGGTGCGGGTATAGATGCGCGACATCGGGCCGGCTCAGCGCCGATAGAGCATCATGAAGATGAAGAACAGCAGCAGCGCCGTGCCCTGGAACCAGATGCGATAGCGCATGAT
>JAGWIH010000171.1 GCA_028866355.1 Alphaproteobacteria bacterium | reverse complement strand
TTTTTCGCCTGGGTTTCCAGAGAGTGTTGCTTCTGCTGCTGCAACGCCTTGGCCGAGAGCTTGCGCATCAGCGTCGGATTGCGGAGCCGCGTGTCCTGGCCGCGCACCGGATTCTGGATCGCTTCCTCGAGCGAATGGGCCCATTTCCATTCGTCGCGCGGCCGCGCCTTCTGACCCGACGCCACCTGGTCCAGGCCCCAGAAGATTTCGAGCCGGTGGTTGTCGGGATCGCGGAATTCGACCGCGATCTGCACGCCGGCGCGGCGGCGGCCTTCGAAGTCGATCGGCACCTTGTGTTTTTCCAGATGCGCCCGCGCCTCGAGCACTTCGTCCAAGCTTGCGACCTCGAAGGCGATGTGATTGAGCTCGTAATTGTCGCTGGGCTTGTCCTTTTCCATGGATCCGACCAGCGCCAGCGAGTGGTGGTCCGGGCCGCAGCGGAGGAACGCCATGCCGCCGGGCGCCATGTCGGAAGTGTAAATGTCCGACACCTCGAAGCCCATGATCTCGGTATAGAATTTGAGCGAGCGTTCGAGATCGGCGCAATTGATGACGATATGGCCGAGCTTGCCGAGCTTGAACGGCACGTCCTTGGGCTTGACGTAACGCCGCTTGAATTCTTCGACCTTGGCCTGATCGATCGCCATGACGCGCCTCGCCTGTCCCCCGTGCGCGCAAACTTTAGCGCCGGGCGCGACCGAAGTCAGCAGGCGGCCGCGCGTAGCGGCCGATCAGGGCTTGCGATTGGCGCTTTGGGAGCGGCGGACTTCCTTGAGCTTCGCCCGTTCTTCGACCAGCAGCTGTTCGACCCGGAGCCGCTCGTCACCGTCACCGACCGACTTCAGGCGTTCCTGAAAACGGGCGCTTATCCGCGGGCCCGGGCGCGTGGCGATAACGATTGTGTGACCGGCCGGTTGGCCGCCTCAGGCGCCTTCCGGCGGCTCTTCCGGATAGTGGCCGACGACGACCCACGAATAGACCAGAAAGATCGCCGCCGCGACCGCGATGCCCGAGAAGAAGCTGTGCAGGAATTCCGACAGGATCAGCGGCGCGACCAGCAATGTGCCGAGCATGCAGACGGTGAGATAGACGATGCGAAGCGCGCTCGCCTCCCAGCCGTGCCACTCGGCATCGTCCCAGTTCCTGGTCAGCCAACGATGCCAGCGATGTTTCCACGGCATGATCCGCCTCCGCGCTCGCCCAGAATTTCGCCCACAGCTTGGCACTGCCGCACGCCCATACGCAATCGCGCGGCCGACTCGGATGCGGCGCGGATCTGCATCGCGCCAATGTGGCGGCCGCGGTAGCGCTTGGAAAGGGCGACCCGCTTTTGACCGTCATTGCGAGCCAAAGGCGAAGCAATCCAGTTTGTTCCTCCGGATCGCTTCGTCGCATTCGCGCCTCGCGATGACGGGACAAACCGACAAGCCGTAGAATGCCTGGAACGCCACGGCGCCCGATCCGCAGGCGCAAGCGGCGCATCAGGCGCGGGACCGCGTTCGATGGCTATACGGCCGGCGGCGGTTCGTCCGGTACACGAAGTTTTTTCGCGGCGACCGGCGCTTGAAACCGCCGCGCGATCTCCGCTTCGTCCAGGAACACGCCCGCAGGACCGGCGATCTGGAAGACGATGAACCCCAGCTTGATGAATTGGCGGGCGCGCTCGACCGCGCCGGCCTCGGATTTCTCGACCGCTTGGCTCCATTCCCCGGAATCCGGCCGGCGCGTTTCCCAGGAAATAATCCAGCGCTCGCCCGTCTCGTATTCAGGCGCGGCCTTGAACGAGGTGCGGTGGGGCATGTTTTTGCGGTCCGTCTTTTGCTGTTTTCAACAACGGGCTAGAGCGCCGGCTTGCGCCGCGCCGCGGCGGTGGCCGCTTTTTTGTCCGCTTCGTCTTTTTCTGCTTTTTCCTTGGCTTCTTTCTCCAGGCGCAGCGCGCGCAGGCGCGTCGTTTTCGCCGCTTCCTTCTGCCGCTCTTCATCCCGGGCGCGGAAGAATTCGTCGTCCTTGGCCTTGTCCGCCTTGTTGCCTTTGCCGAACAAGGTTTGCGCCCGGTTTCGCGCGGCCTCGAGTTCCGTACGTCCCATCAACGATCTCCTTGCAATCTTCCCGTCAGAGCCGCGGCGGTTCGGCGCCGATCATGCGAAGCACCCGCGGCCGCAGCACGCCCGGGTCGTAGCCGGCGGCGTTGCACGCGGCCTGGAAATCCGCACCGTTGCGGATGAACCAGTTGCGCGCATCCTCGCGGATCTGCGCGCGCAAAAGGCGGCTCGAAACGGTCGCCACGTCGTCCAACGCGTCCTGGAGCGCACGACCGATGACGGCACACCACAATTGCCGTTCCCGCGTTCCATGGAGAACTTGCTCGCTTCGACCGATGTCTTCGACCGCAACAGCCAGCATCGTCCGATTCCCGACTAATAGCCTTCGCCGCGATCGAGCGCGGCGCCGTCGACCTCGATCGAGGCCGCCTTGGCCGCGCGAATCTCCGAGGCAAAAGCGGGCAGCGGAAGGAGACGAAGACGTCCCCTGCCATGCCGCATTTCAGAAAGGCGCGTACCCGAACCGACGGATCGGGAGAAATTCGCCCGGCAATCGCCGTCCGGGCGTGGCCCGTTAGACGAGCTTCAGATTGACGGCCGAAGTCTTGCCTTGCTGGCCTTGCTCGAGATCGAAGCTGACCTTTTGTCCCTCGTTCAAGGAGCCGATGCCGGCGCGCTCGAGCGCGGAAATATGCACGAAAACGTCCTTGCTGCCGCTTTCGGGCTGGATGAAACCGTAGCCCTTTTGCGCGTTGAACCACTTAACAGTGCCGATAGCCATTGCTGAGAACTCCAAAAAAACGTCGCCCGCAGGATGCGGCGACGGATGGGTTATTGAGGGGGAACTGGGTACAGGATCGGACTCACCCTGAGGGCAGCCCAAATAGCCGGCCAAACCCGGCCTCATCATCGACGCACCTTATGGACTTACGCGCCCCGAAGCAAGGATCGTCGTCAAGACGCCCCCTGCGCTGCGCGCTCGATCGGCGGGCGTCAGCGGCGGCGCGCGTGGCCTTCGGCCGTCATTGCCAGCCGCAGGCGAAGCAATCCCCTTGGTTTTTCTGGATCGCTTCGTCGCATGCGCGCCGCGCGATGACGGGGAAAGCCTACAAGCCGTAGAAGGCCTGGAGCGCGCCGAGCGCGCCAAGCAGAATGCCCGACGCGGCTTCGGGCGACAGCGCACGGCCGTTCCAGCCGGCACGCAGGCTCCAATCCTTCAGCGTCCAGCCGCAGCCGAGCACGTGCCAAACGCAGGACCCGGCCGGCGACGCCGCGCCGCCGAGCGCCCTCAGCGCGGACCACACCTTGCGCCGCGCCTCCAAGGCGCGCGCCGAGACCGGCAGCTCGCGCGCGGCGTGCGGCACGCGGCGCAAATCGGGTGCGCCCAACGGATCGAGCTGCGCCAGCATGAACAGCGCATGGAAATCATCGCCGGCCTGGCGCATCTCGCCGGTGATCGCGCCTTGGCGCTGGAGGCGCGCGAGCGTGTCTTCGGCGCGATAGGGCCGCGCCGGCCTTCCATGCTCGTCGGCGATGGCGCGCGGCAGCAAGGCCAAATCGCCTTTCGCCCAGCGCTCGGGGGTCGGCGCGAGCGCCTCGATCCGGGGCGGGCGGGATTTGCGCGCGCGGGTCATCGCGGGTGCGGCATTGTCATTCGTCGTGCGCGATCGCGGGCACCGGCAGGTCGAGACCGGCGAGACGTTCATCGTCGTTCTCGTCGAAAAATTCCGGGGCGACGGCGCACAGCGCGCGATGCCAGGCGCAATAGGGACTGCCGGCGACCGCCGGCCGGTCGCAGAACGGTGTTGCGCCGGACTCGACCCCATAACCGCACGGGCCGGCGCGCGGCGGTTCGGCGGGCGTGACAGAGGGCGTTGACCGCGCTACGGTCGTACTTGTTTTGTTCTCGTCCGGGAGCAGGTCGTCGTGGGTCCAGATTTTCGCCACCATCGGTCATTTTCCCTTGGGGATCCGCAGCCGGCGCACGATCGGCGTCCGGCCGCTTGGGATCACCGTACGCTCGATCGGCCGCCATGTCAACGTAAAATGCGTATAGCCATGGACGGCGGAAGCGTACAGACTTCGCGCATGGCCGCGGTCTCAATCGCTTCGCGCAAACTGAAGCAGCTCCGGCAACGCGCCGGCCTGTCGATCCGCCAGGTGGCGCAGGCGCTCGGCATGGAATACGGCAGCTCGTATCAGCATTACGAAGACCGCTTCAAGAAGCCGCTGCTGCCTTTGGAACTGGTTCTCAAGCTGGTGCCGCTTTTCGCGCCGGCCGGAATCGACGCGGCCGAGCTTTACGCGCTTGCCGGCGTCGACGCGACCGGCGAGCGGCCGGCCGGCACGCTGGCAGCGAGCCAGGCCAAAAACGAGGCGGCGGGCCGAATTCTGCGGATTCCGGAGCTCGACGTCCGCGCCGCGGCCGGCGACGGCCTGACCGGCAGCGGCGAGAAGATCGTCGACGAATGGTCCCTGCCGAGCGGCATGGTGCGGCACTATTCGACCGCGCCGGCCAGCGATCTGCGCATCATCACCGTGATGGGCGACAGCATGGAGCCGACGCTGCAGCCGGGGCAGCGCATTCTGGTCGACACCGGCGACCGCAATCCGAGCCCGCCGGGCGTGTTCGTGGTGTGGGACGGGCTCGGGCTGGTGGTGAAACGCTGCCAAGTCGTGCCGCACAGCGCGCCGCCGCGTGTACGCATCACCTCGGACAATCCGAAGTACGAGGGCTACGAGCGTACGCTGACCGAAGCCTATATCCAGGGCCGCGTCATCGGCCAATGGCGCTGGCTCTAGGCCGCTTCCGCCGGTTTCGGGCGGCGCCCGGCCGCCGTTAGCGTACGGCGGGCGATCAGATCTGTTTCAGCGCCTGGTCGAGATCGGCGATCAGATCGGCTTCATCCTCGATGCCGGCCGAGATGCGGATGAACGCGTCGGAGATGCCGAGAGCGGCGCGCTCCTCCGGCGACAGCCGGCGGTGCGTCGTCGTCGCCGGATGGGTGCTCAGGCTCTTGGTGTCGCCGAGGTTGTTGGAGATGTCGACGAGCTTGAGCGCGTTCATCACGCGGAACGCCTGATCCTTCGACGTGCCGGCCTCGAAGCAGACGACGCTGCCGAAACCGGTCATCTGCTGGGCGGCAAGATCATGCTGCGGATGCGACGCGAGGCCCGGATAAAGCGTGCGCTTGACCTTCGGATGTTTCTCCAGGAACCGCGCCACGGCCAGCGCGACCTCGCATTGGCGGCGGACGCGCATCTCCAGCGTCTCGAGCCCTTTGACCAGCAGCCAGGCGTTGAACGGCGACAGCGACGGACCGG
>JAGWIH010000170.1 GCA_028866355.1 Alphaproteobacteria bacterium | reverse complement strand
ACGACACCACTCTTGCGGAGGGGTGGCCGAGTGGCTGAAGGCGGCGGTTTGCTAAACCGTTATACGGTCTAAAGCCGTATCGTGGGTTCGAATCCCATCCCCTCCGCCACTTTTCGCCATGATGAAGCGGTGCTAACCAAAATCGCCTCATCCGATGTCGACGGCGATGGCCGGCCGATGAAATTATAAGAAGCGTAGGGGGAGGGATGAGCGACCTGCTGCCGACGACCGTCGTCGGAAGTTATCCACAGCCCGATTGGCTGATTGATCGCGACAATCTGCGCAGCCGCCTTCCGCCGCGCGTTCGCGCGCGGGAGATTTGGCGCGTCGCCGAGCCGTTCCTCGAGCAGGCGCAGGACGACGCGACCCTGGTCGCGATCCGCGACATGGAGCGCGCGGGCATCGACATCATCAGTGACGGCGAAATGCGTCGCGAGAGCTATTCCAACCGGATGGCGACCGCGCTTTCCGGCGTCGATATCGACAAGCACGGTTCGGCGCTCGACCGCACCGGCCATCCCAATCCGGTGCCCCGAGTTGCCGGACCGATCAAGCGGCTGCGGCCGGTCGAAGTGCGCGACGTGCAGTTCCTGCGCGCCAACACCGACCGCCGGATCAAGATCACGCTGCCGGGTCCGTTCACGATGGCCCAGCAGGCGCAGAACGATTACTACAAGGACGAGGAAGAGCTCGTCATGGCGTATGCCGCGGCGGTCAACGACGAAGCCAAGGATCTGAAAGCCGCCGGCGCCGACATCATCCAACTCGACGAACCCTATCTTCAGGCGCGCGCGGAGAAGGCAAAGAAATACGGCGTCAAGGCAATCAACCGGGCGCTGGCCGGCGTGCCCGGCCCGACGGCCGTGCATCTCTGCTTCGGGTACGCGCATGTCGTGCACACGCGGCCGTCGGGCTATTCGTTTCTGCCGGAATTGGCCGATTGCATCGCACAGCAAGTTTCCATCGAAACCGCGCAATCCAATCTCGATCTCGCGGTGCTCAAGGCGCTCAGCAATAAGCAGATCATCCTCGGCGTCATCGACCTCAACGATCCCAAGGCCGAGACGCCGGCGACGGTGGCGGCGCGCATCCGGCGGGCGTTCGCGATCGTGCCGCCCGAGCGCATCATCGCCGCGCCCGACTGCGGCATGAAATACATTCCGCGCGAGACCGCGTTCGCCAAACTCGCTGCGCTGGCCGCTGGGGCGGCAATCGTCCGCCGCGAGCTGCGCAGCTAGGCCCGGGCGGCCCACGCTCTTCCGCTTTCGCGGCACGGGGTAAACCAAATTTAACCGTCGCCGGCGGGCGCATGCCGTTGGTCATAAAGCGTACTGACATACGCCGAAATTGAGTCGCCGACCGGTTCGGCGGATAATCAGCCAGCTCCAACGAGGTCGATTTTAATGGGTGTGGATCAAGGGTCCGCCGGCACGGCAGACCGCGCACCGAAACGTCGGCTGCCGACCGGCATCGCGCGCGGCAGTATCATTGGCGATGCGCGCCTCGAAACGCTCTACCGATATTGGCTCGAGCGCTGCGGCGGACGCGCGATGCCGCGCCGCGCCGACATCGACCCCGTCGCGATCCCGGCGGCGATTTGGCCGCATGTGATGATCCTCGAGGTGGTCCGCGAAGGCACGAAGATCAGGTTCCGCTATCGGCGGGCGGGTGCGGTGTTTTGGCGCGTCGACGGCGCCGAGCCGACGGGGCGCTTCATCGAGGACGTTCTGCCGGCGACGGCTGGCTATCTCGACTATGTCGTCGCGATCTATACCGAGATGACAGAAGCCGCACGGCCGATGTACTCGGAAAACTATTTCACCCGCGACGGGCAAAGCGTGCCGATGCGGACGCGGCGGGTGAGCCTGCCGCTCTCGAACGATGGCGTTGCCGTCGATACCATTCTCGCTGGCCACGTTTTCGAATACCCGCGCGAGCGCGACCCGGCGTTTCCGACGGTTGACGGGTTGTGCGAAGCCGTGCGGGTCTACCTCGACGAAACTGCGGTGATCTAACGCGCCCGATTGTCTAAGCTGCTCGCCCGACGTTAGAGTATTGCCCGTACAGACGCGGCATATGAAGGATGGCCGATGGATAACCGGGTGACGGCGAAGCCGCCGGCGACGAAGCCGGTTGCCGAGACCGCACGCTACAAGCTTTTCGTCCGCAATCTGGTTCTGGCGGCGAAGATCGGCGTGCATCCGCACGAAAAAGTCCGGCCGCCGCGTTTGCGCGTCAGCGTCGAGCTCGACATGGAAGGCAACCCGCCGCGGCACGACGATTTGACCGATGCGCTCGATTACGAGCGTGTGGTTGCCGGCATCCGCGAGCTCGCAGTAGCGCAGCACATCAACTTGGTCGAGACATTCGCCGATCTGGTCGCGCGCCTTTGTCTGGCCAATCCCCGTGTGTCGGGGGCGTCCGTCACGGTCGAAAAGCTCGACGTCTATTCCAATGCCGAAAGCGTCGGTGTGACGCTCGAACGACGCCGCGCCGAATAGATTACGGCGCGGTTGCCAACGCCTCGGTCGCGGCGATGGCGGCGCGCGTCTCGGCGACGTCGTGGACACGTAAGATCTGCACGCCCTGTTCAACGGCATGGATTGCGACGGCAAGCGAGGCGGCGAGCCGTGCATCAACCGCGCCGCCCAGAAACGATTTACGCGAGGCCCCGATCAGGATGCCGGTACCGAGATCGTGCAAGAGACCGACGCGGGCGAGAATTTCCAGATTGTGCGCCTTGGTTTTGCCGAAGCCGATGCCGGGATCGACGACAATCGCGTCATGCGCGATGCCGGCGCTGACGCACGCTGCGATCCGCGCCTCGAGGAATTCGACGATGTCGAGCGAGGCAAGATCGTAACGCGGCGCACGTTGCATCGTCGGAGGCTCGCCCTGCATGTGCATGAGCACGATCGGCGCGCGCGTCTTTGCGGCGACCTCGATCGCGCCCGGCCGCGACAGCGCCGCGATGTCGTTGACAATGCGTGCGCCGGCATCGAGCGCGCGGGCCATGACGCTGGCATGGCGCGTGTCGACCGAAATCACCGTGCCGGATGTGGCAAGCGCCTGAATAACAGGTCCGATACGGATGAATTCGTCGTCCGGTGACACCGGTGCGGCACCTGGTCGTGTGGATTCACCGCCGACATCGACGATGTCGGCGCCGGCCGCGACCAACGCACGCCCGTGCGCGATGGCACGCGTCGGATCGGCAAACTGTCCGCCGTCGGAGAAACTGTCCGGCGTAACGTTGAGGATGCCCATGATCAACGTCCGGTCGAGCGCAAATCCTGCCCAGTTCGGTCGTGGGCCCGTCAGGCGATGAAGTGCGGCTTCCGTTCTCGCGCGCAGCTCCGGCTCGCCTTTCAACGCGTGCATGAGGCCCGGCACCGGCGTCACGGTGGTGGCGATGCCGTTGGCGGTGCGTGACAGAAGCTCGACGGCGCCGAATGCCCGCGCCGAACCGGCGAGCCAATGCGCCGTGCCGTTCCGTACGCTGGCGGCAGCGACTTCGCCTGCGATCGTCGCAACCGGCCGCATGTGCAGCGGCGATCCAGCGGCCGCGATGAGAAAGGTCGTTAAATCCATGGCCGTGTAATCGCCGTGCGTCAGCGACACAACCGGGGCGGCGTTGTTCGGGCGAGTTCCCATGCATATATACCGTAAAGGACGCCGTTCATTGGCGTCTCCTCCCTAAACCTGGGCCGCGGCAACGCGGCCCATTTTTTTGCCGCCGCGGATCTCCGCCGCTTTTCGGCGCGCCATATTAATATTCATTAATAGAAACGGCAGTCTCACAGAATAAAAACGGCTTTGTTAAGCATATATTGGGTAGACGCCATAATTTTTATAGAATATATTCCATCCGCAATTCGAGTTTTCGTTAACTATGACTTGTAATTACTTTATACATGCCTGTCGAATATTTTGACACCGAGATCAATATTGGTTAACGGCAACCCGGCCATAACGGTTGGGCCAAGGAGCGAAGAAAGACGGTCAGGGACGATGGTTCTGGGGATTGGAATGAGCAAGCGGCGTTGGGCCTTGAGTGCCAGCGTGGCACTGGTCGCGATTTTGGTTGCCGGCGGGGCGCAGGCGCAGAGCCTGAGCGATTCCGTGCGCATGACCGTTCAGACCAATCCGAAAATCCTCTCCCAGGAGAACAACCGGTCCGAGGTTGATTCGGAATTGCGTCGGGCGCGCAGTCTCTACCTGCCGCAAGTCGACATGCGGGCATCGCTCGGCCCCGAATACACAGAGAACGTCTTCACGCCGCCGGGTAGCAACGGCCAGCATATCCGTCAGGAACTGTCCGCGGTCTTGACCCAAAAGCTTTATGACGGCGGCGCCACCACTGCCGAGGTCGACCATCAGCTCGGCCGCGCGCGGTCGGCGGCTTTCCGCGTCGCCGAGAACGCTCAGTATGTCGGCCTCGATGCCGTCGAAGCGCATCTCGACGTCGTCCGGCTGCGCGATATCCTCGCGCTGGCCGACAAGAACGTTCAGGCGCATGCCGATCTCGTCCAACGCGTCCAAACCCGCAGCGCCGGCGGCGCCGGTACCGCGGCGAGCTTAAATCAAGCGTTGGCCCGCTACGAAGCAGCGCAGGCGGAACGCGATCAGGTTCGCGGCGAACTCGCCGACGCCGAAGCCCGCTATCTGACCATCGTCGGACAGGCGCCGGGAACGCTGCAAGACCCGGGCGTGCCGGTTGGCATGCTGCCGACCGATCTCGACGCCAGCATCCACATTATGCGCACGACCAATCCGGTGGTGAAGGCGCGCGAGGCCGATATCGATACCGCGAAAGCGGCGGTCGAGCTCGCGGACTCGCGGTTCGATCCGAAGATCAATCTCGAAGTCGGCGGCGACCATAATCACAATGTCGGCGGCGTTCCGGGCCGCGATAACGAAGCGCGCGCGCTGGTCGTCTTGCAATGGAATCTCTACTCGGGTGGTGCGGACATTCACAATCGTGAAGCCGCTTACGCGCAGGTCGAACAGGCCCGCACCGACCGACTCGAGGCGTTGCGTAAGTCCGAACAGGATTTGCGCCAGGCGTGGGCCGCTTATGAGGCCGCCGAGCATCGCGTGCCTCTGCTGACCAGCGCGGCGCAGCACGACAGCGAGGTGCGCACCGCCTACAGCGACCAATACCAGCTCAGCCAGCGCAGCCTGCTCGACCTGTTGGATTCGCAAAACGACTTCTTCCAGGCGGAGATCAATGCCGAGAACGCCAAGAGTCAGGCGGTGTTCCAGGCCTACAAGATACTCGCCATCCAGGGGACCTTGCTCCAGGCGCTCAACGTTCCGCAGCCGCCGCAGGCCGATCCGACAACGCCGACGCCGCGCCCGATCCGTCCCGAAGGCACTTGAACAATAACGCCGCTGC
>JAGWIH010000169.1 GCA_028866355.1 Alphaproteobacteria bacterium | reverse complement strand
GCCCATCATGCTCGATGCGTTCGACGCGCGTATCGAACGCAACCGGCAGGCCCTCGCCGTAGCGGCCAATCAGCGCGCCGTAACCTTCAAGCACGCGCCAATTGACGTAGGTTGGATCATAACGGCCGTAATCGCGCACTGAAACATTCTCGATTTCGGCGCCATTGGCCCAGGTGCTGATCGCCCCGAGGAGAGCGTTCCATTTGCCGTTGGGTTCGAGCAGGGTGGCGGCGGCGCAGTCATCGGGTGTCGCGGCGGCGCTGTCCAGCCGCGCGTAGAATGCCTCCATCGCCGTCTGCCACGCGCGCTGCGCCGCGTCGCCTTGGATCCACGCAATCCGGCGGCCCCAATCGGGCAGCTTTTCGTCGATGGTGAAGCCGAGCTGACGCGCGATTGGAACCCACGGATTGATATCGGCCGAATGGAGCCATTCGCAGCCCAGATCGACGGCGAAGCCAGATCCAGTCGGCGCCGTATGCGCCCGCCCGCCCGTGCGCGTGCGCGCCTCGACGATCTTGATCGTATGCCCGGTCGACGCCAGATGCTTGGCAGCCGACAGGCCAGCCGCGCCGGCGCCGATGATCACGACGTCGAATTCGCCGCTGCTTTCCGTCATAGTGAGCCTTTCCACCGTACCTGTTCGTAAATCCAACACTGCCGATGCCCGATCCCGAAGCCGTCGCCCGGCTCATCCGCGAAATCGCGCAGAGCGTCATACTGCCGCGCTTCGGCACGCTCAAGCGCGAGGACATTCGCGAAAAAGCCCCGGGCGATTTGGTGACGATCGCCGACCTCGAGGCCGAACGGAGGTTGACGGCCGGGTTATGCGAAATCGTGCCCGGTTCCGCGGTCTTAGGCGAGGAAGCTGTCGCCGTGGATCCGGGACGGCTGAGCCTAACCGGCACCTGTGACAGTTTGTGGATCGTCGACCCGGTCGATGGCACGGCCAATTTTGCCCGTGGAAACCCCGGCTTTGCCGTGATCGTCGCCTACGTCGAGCATGGCCACACGCGCGGCGGCTGGATCTTGGATCCGCTCGGCGACCGCCTGGTCTGGGCCCAGGAGGGTGCCGGAGCCTGGTCGGACGGGCGTCGGTTGCGGATTTCGCCGGCGCCAGCCAACCCAATCGGGGCCGCTTACGGGCGCGCCGTCTCGGGCGTGCGTTCGGCGAAGGCGATCGAGCAGGCCGGCATGCGTACGCACAATGTCGGCTCGAGCGGCATCGAATACATCAACCTGGCGCTCGGCACGGCGCACTTTGCGCTGCATTCGCGCTCGCTGCCGTGGGATCACGCGGCCGGCATGCTGATGGCCGCGGAAGCCGGCGGCCACGCCGCATTCCTCGATGGGACCCGCTACGATCCAGCCATTTACGATCGGACGGTGTTGGCCGCCAGCGACGCGGCGTGCTGGGCACGCGTGCGCGACGCCGTCACCATGTCGGCGCAGGACGCGACAACCGCGTGAGCGCGATGTACGGCAAGACCGTCGTCGTCACCGGTGCGACAGCCGGCATCGGCCGCGTCGCGTGCGAACGGCTAGCCGCGCTGGGCGCATCGTTGGCGTTGGTGGCGCGCGATCGGCCGCGGGCCAATGCGCTGGCGACGGCATTGAGGCGTGCCGGCGCGCCGTCCGTCAGCGTTCACATCGCCGACTTGTCGCGGCTGGCCGAAGTGCGGCGCGTCGCCGGTGAGATTGCGTCGTTGCCGCGCATCGATGTGCTGCTCAACAACGCCGGCGCGATCTTCAATCGGCGCGAACAGACGACAGAGGGTTTCGAGCGCACGTTCGCGCTTAACCACCTGGCGTACTTCACGTTGACCAACCTGTTGCGTGACCGGCTGCAAGCGATGGCGCCGGCGCGGGTCGTCAACGTTGCGTCCGAGGCGCATCGCGGCGCTGTGTTGGCGCTCGACGATCTGCAAACGATGCGCGGCTACAGCGGTTGGCTTGCCTACAAACGGTCGAAGCTGTGCAACATCTTGTTCACACGCGCGCTGGCGCGCCGGCTCCGTGGTTCCGGTGTCATCGCCAATGCGCTTCATCCGGGGTTCGTCGCGACCAGTTTCGGCAATAACAACCGCGGCATATTCCGGGCCGGCATCGGGATCGCCAAACAATTCATGGCGATTCCGCCGGCGGACGGTGCCAAGACTTCGATCTATCTCGCCTCGGCGCCGGAGGTCGCAAATCTCTCGGGTCTCTATTTCGATAAATGCGCGGCGCGCGAGCCCTCGGCCGAGGCGCAAGACGACGAAGCCGGCGAGCGGCTCTGGCATGAGAGCGTCCGCATGACGGAGACCGGATGAGACTGCGGTTGCGGCCGTCAGTCGAGCGGGAAGAAGTCCACGGCCTCGCTGGCGATGTTCTGGCGCGCGGTTTCATCGGGCGGCTGCGCCGGATTGGGCGCATAGATCGTCGCGCCGAAGATACCGTCGCCGCGGACGCCATCGGTTGCCAATGGCATGATAATGCGCTCGCCCAGTCCATAGCGGCCGGCGTGAATGAACACCGGCCCGGTACCGTGTGCAAATGCCGGCGTCGTGACGACGCGTTTGTGCCGGGCGAACATCATGTCGTATTGGCGGCCGCGGAAAAAGTCTTTCATCGGCTTGCCGCGCAGGCTCTCGCCGAATGCTTCCGTGATCGCGTCGCCGCCGAGACGTCCGGTGAACGTGTCGGTGGCGTTGTCGTACTTCCACGACCAGACGATCGGCAGGAAAACCGCGATCGCGGATGGGTCGATGTCGCGCCAGGCCGGCATGCGCTTGCTGCCGCGCGCGGCATCCCAATGCCGAGCGATAGTGCAAAGGTCCGGCGACTTGATCGCCGCGAAAAAACCCTGAAAGCTCATCGGCACCACCCTGCCAGCTTGAAGGTTGTGCGATTGGGCCCTGATTTGCCGGCGCGCCCATGGCGGAGGCGCTATGGCGTCAGCATACATGGGTAGGGCGATTCCGGCGACGGACCATTTGCATCCGATGGCGCAACCCGCCCAACGGCAGAGAAAAAGAGGCGCGATGACCCGGCGGATGGCGATGCTGCTGAGCTTTCTGGCGCTGGCTCTGATGCCGGCGCCAAGCTGGGCTGCCGGCGTCCTCCGTTATGCCGGCCGGTTCTATGCCGGCGGCGGTGAGCTCGACCTCGTGCGGTATTCCGACGGCAAAACGAAAATCGGAATCCTCGGAATCAACCGCAACCGGGAGCGCCTGTCGGTGGCGTTCGCTTCGGACGAGTGGCATTCCTTCGTTGACCTTTGGAACAAGGCGCGCCATACGCCGTCGGCGGCCTGGCAAACGATCGGCACGTTCAAGGAGGCCGGCACCGACGACGCGCGGTTGCTGTCGGTCGCGACGGGGCCGGGCGTGCAGTTCACGATCGTCGGTAAAAAAGGCTCGTTCACCTTCGTGCTGTCGCCGCGCGATTACGCCGCGTTCGATTTGGCGGTGAAACGGATGGCGGTCTGGTTCGCGCACTAGCCGTGCGGCGGCCGAACTCTTATATGATGGGGCCATGGCGCGGAACCCTTACGAGGTGCTGGGCGTAGCACGCGACGCGAGCGAGGACGATATCCGCCGCGCGTACCGGCGGCTTGCCAAGCAGCATCATCCCGATCTCAATCCCGGCAACAAGGAAGCCGAGGCGCGCTTCAAGGAAATCGGTGCGGCCAACGCGCTGCTTTCGGATGCCGCGAAGCGTGCGCGCTTCGATCGCGGCGAGATCGACGAAACCGGCGCCGAAAAGCCGCAATACCAGCCCAACTATCGCGGCTTCGCCGAGGGGCCGGACGGCGCAAAATACTACACGGCCGAGGGCGTTGCGCCGGAGGATCTCGAGGATCTCTTCGCGATGTTCGGCGGTCGCGGCGGTTTCCGTTCCGCCGCCGGCGACGAGGCGTTCACGCGACGCACCCACGTGCGCATGCGCGGCGCCGATCTGCATTACATGCTGACGATCGATTTTCTTGAGGCGATCAACGGCGCCAAGAAGCGGCTGCAGCTTGCACCCGACAAAAGTCTCGACGTCACCATTCCGCCGGGGCTGCGCGACGGTCGGATTCTGCGCCTCAAGGAGCAAGGCGGCGAGGGCGTCGGTGGTGGATCGAAGGGCGACGCGTTGATCGAGGTGCACGTCGCGCCGCATGCATTCTTCCGCCGCGACGGCGACGATATTCACGTCGAGCTGCCGGTGACGATTGCCGAGGCGGCTCTCGGCGGCAAGATTTCGGTGCCGACGCCGACCGGCGCGGTGACAATGACGGTGCCGGTCGGCTCGAATACCGGCACGCGGCTGCGGCTGCGCGGCAAAGGCGCGCCGAAAGCGGACAGCGGTTACGGCGACGAATATGTGACGCTCAAAATCGTGCTGCCTGAAGGCGGCGACAAGGCACTCGCCGATTTCCTGCGCAATTGGGCGCCGCAACACCCGTATGACCCGCGCCGGGCGATGGGGTCGTCATGATCACCTTCGAAGCCGTGTGCCAAATGGTGCGGCTCGAGCCGGTCGAGCTCGAACGCTGGATCGCCCAACGGTGGGTCCTGCCGGAGAGCGAGGGCGCGCACTATGTATTCAGCGATCTCGACGTCGCGCGGGTCCGGTTGATCGTCGAATTGCACCGCGATCTCGCCGTCGGCGAGGACGCGATGTCCGTCGTGCTGCGGCTGCTCGATCAACTCTATACGACCCGCCGGCAGATGCGGTCGCTGTTGCGCGCGCTTGAGACGCTGCCCGAGGACCACCGCGCGGCCGTGCTACGCCATTTTGGCGAACGCTGATCGGCAGCCGGCAAACGCAGCTTTCGCGCCTGCGCCGATGCCGCTAGACTGCCGCCGCCATGATTTTCGCGCTGATCCTTCATATTCTCGGCGCCGTCATCTGGGTCGGCGGCATGTTCTTCGCCCA
Organism: Alphaproteobacteria bacterium; assembly: GCA_028866355.1. Taxonomy (GTDB): domain Bacteria; phylum Pseudomonadota; class Alphaproteobacteria; order ATCC43930; family CGMCC-115725; genus REEB95. Next base: position 498 of record JAGWIH010000169.1, on the reverse strand, counting down.
TTTCATCCTGCGGCCGGCGGCGGCGCCGCTCGAACCGGCCAATCGCTTGCCATTGATGCGGCGCGCGTTGGCGCAGTTCTTTCCGTGGGCCTGGGCTTCGGTTGCGCTGCTGCTGCTGTCGGGCGGCGGCATGATCAAGCTCGGCGCCGGCGGCCTCGCCGTCCAGATCATGATGGGGCTCGGCATCGTGATGATGCTGGCGTTCGGTCATGTCTATTTCGCGCCATGGCGACGTTTCCAGCGCGCGCTCGACGGCAGCGATCTGCCGGCTGCCGCTGCGCAGCTCAAACAGATCCGCCATATCGTCTTGGCCAATCTGATTCTCGGCTTGGTGGTGGCGTGCATCGGCGCGACCGGGCCGTATTGGTGACCGAGCACGATGCTCAAGCTCTTTGATCTTGCGGGCGCCGACGATGACCGCCGGTTCAGCCCGTATTGCTGGCGCGTCAAGCTGGCGTTGGCGCACAAAGGACTGCCGGTCGAGACCGTTCCCTGGCG
>JAGWIH010000168.1 GCA_028866355.1 Alphaproteobacteria bacterium | reverse complement strand
TGGTTGATCTCCTGCAGCAGCGTGCGGATGCTGCGGTCGTCGACCTCGAGCAGGTCGTGGAACACGAACATGTTGTCGTAGATCCGCTGCGACAATTCCGGATCTATCGACTTGATGCGGTCGAGCACCGATTGCGCGCGACTCGCCTCGAACCGGTTGAGGATCTCGGCCGCCGCCTTGATGCCGCCGACGTTCGACAGGCGAACCTGCTGCGATTCGCCGGCGAGCTGGTCTTCGAGCGCTTCGTTGAGCTCGCGCACGGCGCTCGGCGGAATGACTTCGAGCGTCGCCAGCCGCGGAATCACCTGCTCGATGACGCCATCGGGCAGCACCTGCATCACGTCCTGCGCCTGCTCAGGTTCGACATAGGCCAGGATCATCGCGATGATTTGTGGATGCTCTTCGCGGATCATCTCGGCGACGACGCGCGGGTCTTCCCATTTGACGGCCTCGATGCCCGCCGAATCGCCGCCGTTCATGATGCGCTCGAGCAGCGCCGAGGCGCGCTCCTCGCCGAGCGCCTTGCCGAGCGCGCCGCGCAGATATTCGGTGACGCCGAGACCGATCGCGGTTTCGTCGCGGATGCGCCCGACGAACTCGACCATGACGGTCTCGACCGTCGTCTTGGGCACCTTGTTGAGGCGCGCGATTGCGCCCGACAGGCGATTCACCTCGCGCGGCGAAAGGAATTTGATGACCTCCGCAGCGTCGGCCTCGCCGAGCGCCATCATCAGCACGGCCGCCTTCTCGGCGGGGCTGAGGTTAGTCGAGCCGCTTGTTGGTTCCGCCATGGGAGAGCCATTCCTTGATGACTTGAGCCGTTCGGCCCGGGTCGTTGGCGACGATCTTGCGTACCGCATCGATGTCGGCGTCGAGCATGTTCTGACCGATGGCGGCGACATCGATACTGGAGCCGGCATTGTCGCCGGTCCGCGCGCGGCCGTACCGCGCCGCCGGCGCCATGCCGCCGACAAAGGCGAAGGCAAGCGGTGCCTGTTGCAGGCGGCGCAGCATTGGCAGACCGAAGCCGAACAGCGCGAGCAATCCGGCCAAAGCCAGGATCGCGTTCTGCATCGCGACGTGCACCCACGGCTGCCGCCACCACGGCTCGGCGACCGCGGCGTTCATCGCGCTGTCGAACGGCAGATCGATCACCGCAACATCGCGTTTCGCGCCGGCGCCGACGGCATTGGTAACGAGCTGCTTGATCGCGTCGATCGTCGCCGCCGGCATCGCGTGCCCGGTCTGGTTGTTCACCAGCACGGAGACCGCGACCGACTTCAGCCGCCACGGCGGGTCCTCGGCATATTCGACGGTGCGGTCGATGTCATAATTGACGATGGCGTGCGATTCCTTGCTGCCGGGCGCCGCCGGCGCCTGGGGTTCGGTCGATTGCGGCTGGTTATTTGCGGCACTGGTGGCGCCATTCGCGCCCGGCGGCCGCAGCGTAATTGTCTGCGATCCACTGGTAATGGTGAGCGGCGTTTGCGGCGTGCCGGGCGGCTGGTTCGACAGCGCGCCGGGAACCCCGCCAGCGGCATTGCCGACGCCAGTATGTTCGCGGCTGGTATCGTCCTGGCTCAGCGGATGGCTTTGGCCATAGATCACCGAGCTCCGCCGCGTGTGCGAAAAGTCGACGTCGGCGTCGACCGTGACGCGAGCATTATCCCTGCCGACCAGCGGCGTCAGCAGGCCTTCGATCAGCATCTCGTAGTGCTGATCGATGCCGCGAACGATGGAGAGCTGTTCCGGCACCTCACCGGTGGGATCGTTGCCGGCGTGGGTCAGCATCCTTCCGTCCTGATCGACGACCGAGACAGCCTCCGGCGCCAGACCTGGAACGCTGGCCGAAACCAGATGCACGATGCCGGCGGTCTGGGCGCTTGAAAGGGTTACGCCGGGTTCCAGCCGCACCATGACCGACGCGCTCGGCTTCGGTTGATTTTCGAGAAACGCCGTCCGCTGCGGCACCGCGAGCGTCACGCGCGCGGCCGCCACGCCATTGACGTCTTCAATGGTCTTGGCGAGGTTCCCTTCGAGGCCGCGCATATAGTGCGCCTGTTCGACGAAGGGGCTGACGCCGAGCGCTTCGTTGTCGAACAGCGACCAGACGTTGTTGTTCGAATTCGGCATGCCGCGCGCCGCCAGCATCAGCCGCGTCCGCCCGGCGAGCGCGTCGGGTACCAGAATTTCGGCGCCGCCGTCGTCGACGCGATACGGCACGTTCGATTTCTGTAATTCATCGATGATCCGCCCGCCTTCGTCCGCCGAGAGGCCGGAGAAGAGGACCGTGTAACTCGAATGACCCAGCCACAGCATCGCCAGAACCGCGACCGCGAGGATCAGCGCGGCACCGGTGAGAATGACCGGCTGACGCCCGGCAATCAGCGTCTTCGCTCGATTGCGCACCGTGGATGGAACGATGTTATCGAGAAACGTCATGACGCTAGAGCTGCATGTTCATGATGGTCTGATAGGCCTCGACGACGCGGTCACGCACCGTCGCCGCCGTCTGGAAGGCGAGATTGGCTTGCTCGACCGAGATCATCACGTCGCTCAGCGAGACGTTCTTATCGCCGGCGGCGAATTGCTGGGTCTTGTCTTGGCTGGTCGCGATCTGTCCGTCGACACGACCGACCGCGTCTTTGAGCGTCTCCAGGAAGCTGCTGGCCGCCGGAGCGGCGATGCCGACGGCCGGCGAAGGTACCGCGCCGGCAAGGCCGGCGAGCCCTTGCAGGTCACTCAACATCGCCGACATCACGACGGCCGGATCGCTCACCGCACGGCCTCAATCCGGCGCATGCCGGCAACGCGGCGTACTGGTGATTGCGCCTTCCGTTCGGGCAACGCGCCGCGCTCGACGGAAACGTTGCGGCGGTTCTCGAGAAAGACAAAGCGTCCGAGCAGTTCGGCGTTGGCGCTTCCCATGGCGCAGAGCCGCAGGACGGTGCGGCTATCGGTGCCCCCGAGCGCCGGCTCGGCCGCGGCCACTTGGCCGCACAGCACCAACGGCTCGAGCACGATCGGATGAATGTAGAGCGATGCCGTCAGCCACTCGCCGGCCGCCGGTCCGTTCACGGCAGTCCAGCGCAGCTCGCGCAGACCCAATTCGGCGCGGATCGAGGCCGGCAAATCGGCCGGGTTGCCATAGCAGGTCCGGCCGATCATTTCGATCAGCAGGTTGAGTTTCTGATGCAGCGGCGCCAACGCCGCCTCTTCCTCTTCGCTGAGCTCGGTTGCGGCGAGATCGAACGCGTCGACCACTCGCGCGAGGACACGTTGGTTCGGGCGCTCGAGCGATTCGAGAAAATCCTCGGTCGGTGGTCCGTTCAGCGGCCGCCACGACATCGGCACGCTCAGCCAGCAAACGATGCCACCGGCGGGCGTGGCGACCGGACGCGCCGCGGCGAAATTGTCCGCGCGCTTGGGCGAGGCCAGGCTCATGGATGTCCTCCGATCATTCGACTTGCGTCCCCCACGTGTATTTGCCAAAATACACGAAATCGCGAAATTGATAACACGAGAGCGCCGCGACCTGCAAGATCGAAGACCGACGCGATGGCGGAAAAGAGCGCATCTCGAGCCGGTGACGTTACCGGCGCCCGGCGAGGTCGGATCGGAGGCTTTTGAGGCAAATCAAACGGGGGAATGGGATGCAGCGGAAAATTCTGATCATGGGCCTGCCGGGCGCCGGCAAGACGACGCTGGCGACGGCGCTGGGACCGCGTCTGTCGGCCGTTCATTTCAACGCCGACGAAATCCGTCGGAATATCAACCGCGATCTTGGTTTCTCCGCCGCTGACCGCACCGAGCAGGCGCGGCGGATGGGCTGGCTATGCGATCAGGTCGTCAAGGCCGGCGGCTTCGCCATCGCCGATTTCATCTGCCCGACGCCAACGGCGCGGGACGCGTTCAGTGAAGGCGGCGATGCCTTCGTCGTCTGGGTCGATCGCATCAAGCAGGGGCGCTTTGAGGATACGAACCGCCTATTCGTGCCGCCGGAGCGCTATGATTTGCGCGTGGCACCCGAAGGCGCGCCAGAATATTGGGCCGACGAGATCGCGCGCCGCTTGCGGCCCGTGTTCGACACAAAGAAGCCGACCGCCCTTTTCATCGGCCGCTATCAGCCCTTCCACGACGGTCATAAGGCCTTGATCCTCGAGGGATTGAAGCGGGTCGGGCAAGTCTGCATCGCGGTCCGCGATACGCAAGGCACCAGCGCCAAGAACCCCCTGCCCTTCGCGCAGGTTCGCGCCCGCATCGAGCACGCGCTGCGGCCGCACGAAGGTCGTTTCGAGATCATTCAGGTTCCGAACATCAGCCACGTCTTCTACGGCCGCGACGTCGGCTATGTCGTCGAACGGATCGAGCTCGATCGGTCGATGGAGGCGATTTCGGCGACCGAATTCCGCCGGCGCATGACGGCGCCGCACGCAACCAACGGCGCGGCCTAGGCCGCGGCGGCGTACGACGGCATCGACCGGCGAACCGGCGGCGCGCCAGTCACCGAAATTGGCGACCGGCCAGCGACGCTGACGCTCCCGAACTATCCGCGACCACCGCATCGACCGATTCCATGCCGGCCGCCGGAAGCGTCACGACGACGTGGCCGGCACCCGGAACGAACCGTGCGTCGCCGCCATGGCTGCGCGCGACATGGCGGACGATAGCGAGACCGAGACCAGACCCTGGCGAGTTGGCATGGATCTTGTGGAAGCGCGCGAATGCTTCCTCTTCCATGCCCGGCGGAACGCCGTCGCCCTCGTCGATCACGTCGAGCATGACGCGCCCGCGATTCAAATCGTTGCGGCGCACGCCGATCCGGACGGTGCCGCGGCCGTGCCACAACGCGTTTTCCAGCAGATTCCGCACCAGATCGCGGAGATCGTCGGCCTGGCCGTGGACCACGACCACCTCCGGTGCATCGATCTCCAGCGCGCGGCCTTGATGCTCCATGAGCAGCACGACGCCGGCAGCGGCTTCGCGGACCAGGCGCGACACGTTGACGACCGGCATTGCCGCGATGTCGTCGCGGCGCGGTTGCGCTTCCTTGCGCGCAAGGTCGAGAAGCTGCGATACCATGGCGGTGATTTGGGCGAGTTCGTTTTCGACCGCCGGCCAGTCGATCGTGCCGCGGTGCCGTGCGCGTTGAAGCCGCAGGCTCAGCACCGTCAGCGGCGTCCTGAGTGCGTGCGCAGCGTCGGCGGTAATGCGCCGCTCGGCCGCATAGGCCTCGGCCAGCCGGTCGAGCGCGCCGTTGGCGGCCGCGACCAGCGGCCGCACCTCGCGCGGCAAGCCATATTCCGAAATCCGGCCGCCGGGATTGGCCGCCCCGACCGCCGCCGCCTCTTTCGATGCGCGCGTCACCGGACGAAGGCTCCACCACGTGATTGCCCACATCAGAACGAGCGCGACCGCCGCGAACGGCA
>JAGWIH010000167.1 GCA_028866355.1 Alphaproteobacteria bacterium | reverse complement strand
CTGGCGCCGCTCAAAGCCTCCGAGCGGGCGGTTTTCATGGGCTTGCTGCGCCGTCTCGTGCACCTCAATAACGAACGCAGCCGCGCGCCGCTGCGCTTGAATGGCGAGGAATCGCGCCCACCTAAAACGGCGTGAGCCTCTATTATACCATCGGCCATTCGACCCGTAGCCTGGACGAGTTTCTCGCGCTGTTGCGCGAGCATGGTGTGACATGCTTGGTCGACGTGCGCAGCATCCCGCGTTCGGGCCGCTATCCGCATTTCAACGGCGACGCCTTGGCATCCGCGCTGCAGGCCGCAAATATCGTCTATCGGCACATGCCGGGGCTGGGCGGTCGTCGCGGCCGCGCCAAAGGCGCGCCGTCGCGTAATACGTTCTGGCGCGAGGAAGGCTTCCGCAACTTTGCCGACTATGCCGAGAGTCCCGCTTTTTCCACCGCGCTAGCCGAGCTCCGCGCCCTGGCAGGTGAACAGCCGGTCGCGATCATGTGCGCGGAAGCCGTGTGGTGGCGCTGTCATCGCCGGATCATCGGCGATTATCTCATCGCCGCCGGCGAGGACGTCCGCCACATCATGGGTCCGGGTAAGAGCGAAGTTGCGACCCTGACGCCCGAGGCGCGGCGGATACCGAATGGCGCGTTACGTTATGCGGCTGCCGATCTGTTCGGGGGCGTCGAAAATGAGGACGCTCGGCGCTAGGCCGCGCTGGTCGATTGCTGCCGCGCGAGCTTTTCGGATTGCGCCAATGTCTGTAGTAGTTGGCCGTCCGCCTGGTAGGTCATCTTGGCGAAGGCGCGCAGGAATGTGTCGGTCCGCGGCAGCTGGAAAATTGTTTCCTCGTCCTGGCCTTCGGCACGCGCCGAGATGACGACGACGTTGTCCTGCGGCGTCAGGATGAGTTCGCTGAGCGCCACACCCGGTCCGGTGACGTATTCGACCAGACGCTGCGGTCGGTCTTCGCTCCGCGCGATTGTCATGCGGTAGGGCACGCGGCTCGCGGCGCATTCGATGAGTGCGCGGGTGAACGGTGAAAGAAAAGTCTCGTCGAAGCCCAGTACGGCCGTCGCCTTTTCGTCCGACGCGGTCGAGCGGATTTCAAGTGTCGCCCACAGGGACGCGCGGCCGCCGAAATAGTCGACCGAGGCGAGGTCGAGATTGAGGGAATCGATCGGCTGCGGCGGCGATACGGCGCGGCTGCAGAGGAAGGCGAAGCACGCTGGTTCGCGTTTGAGGCTGAGCGTTGTCGCCGCTTCGAGATTGCAGTCTGGCAGGGCGTGCGTCGAGTAATTCACAGATGCCTCCCTCACATGCCTGCAATTTTAGGCAATCCGCGTTAAGGGAAGCCTAAAGCGTCAGCGACATCGCTGTTTTACAACGATGAGTCGGCCGCCGCCGGCCGATCTTGCGGCGTCTACCTAGAAGACCAGGCGGCCGCCAGCCACCAGCAGGGTCGCCGCCAGCAGGAGCCGCAAGGCGAGGTCCGGAATTCGGCCGGCGACGTAGCTGCCGAGCACGATGCCCGGCAGCGAGCCGAGCAGCAGCGCGGCGAGCAGGTGCCAATGAATCGAGCCCAGCATCCAATGGCCGAGGCCGGCGACCAGGGTCAGCGGCACGGCATGGGCGATATCCGAGCCGACGATGCGCGCCACCGGCAGGCGCGGGTAGAGGAGCACCAGCGCGGTCGTGCCGAGGGCGCCCGCGCCGACCGACGAAATCGGCACCAATATGCCGAGCGCGACACCGGCGCCGATCGTCAGCCAGCGGACACGTTTTGGGTCGAGCGCGGCGAGGCGGTCGCCGTAATGGCGCACCATGCGGCTACGGAACATCAAGACGAAAGCCGACAAGAACAGCGCACAGCCGAGCACGATGGTGATCAAGTCGTGCGCTGTTGCACCGCCAAGGTTCAACCGCGACAGGCCGAACAACGTGATGCCCGTCATCGGCACGCTGCCGAGGGCAAGAAAGCCGACGATCGGCCAATCGATCGTGCCGGTGAAACCGTGCATCGCCGTGCCCGCGGTTTTGGTGGCCGCGGCGTACAGTAGGTCGGTACCGACGGCCGTCGCCGGCGAGACGCCGAACAGCAGGATCAGCAACGGCGTCATCAGCGAGCCGCCGCCGACACCGGTCATGCCGACAAGCATGCCGACGACGAAGCCGCATACCGGATAGGCGAGGTTAAACGCGTGATGCAACATAACCTGGTTTCCTCACCCGTCGATCATACCAGCGGCGACGGTCGCGTGCGTCTGTTCATCGATCAGGATCAGCGCGCCGGTTGCGCGGTTGGCGCGGTATGGATCGAAGGCCAGCGGTGCCGCCGCCACGATACGAACACGGGCGATGTCGTTGCGAACGAGGCCCGTCGCCAGCACCGGCGCCAGCGTCGTGACGTCGAGCCTATGGACGATATCCTTGATGTGGGCAACGGTGGTGCGCGTGCCAATTTTGATCAGATAGCGGCGTCCGGCGGCGAACGGCTCGTCGTCGAACCAGCAGATGGTGGCGTCGAGGCGGGTGGCCACGGCCGGCGCGGCGCTCGGGTGAACCAAAATGTCGCCGCGGGCGATATCGACCGCGTCGTCGATTTCGACGCCGATCGATTGCGGCGCGGCCGCGTCGTCGAGCGCGCCGTCGTAGGTGGCAATCGCGCGCACGCGGGTGGTAACGCCGGAAGGCAGGGCGACGATCGGATCGCCGACGGCGATCCGGCCGGATTCGATGCGGCCCAGGTACCGGCGATATTGACCCGCGGACGTCGTCATGCGTCGTACCAGCTGCACAGGTAAGCGCAACGGTAAATGGTCCACTTCGGCCGCCGGCGGCAACCCCTCTAGGATCGCCAGCAACGGTTCACCGTCGTACCAGGGCAGGCGCGCGCTACGCACGACCACGTTGTCGCCGAACTTCGCCGACAGCGGCACGACGATCGGTGGCTCGGCGCCGAGCGTCCTGGCGAAGGTCTTGACCGCGCCGGCGACCGTATCGAACGGCGCGCGCGCAAAATCCACCAGATCCATCTTATTCACGGCAATCACCAGGTGCCGGATGCCGAGCAGATGCGCGAGAAAAAGATGGCGGCGCGTCTGGGTGGTCATGCCGTTGCGCGCGTCGACAAGGATCACGGCGGCGTCGGCGGTGCTCGCGCCGGTCACCATGTTGCGCGTGTATTGCTCGTGGCCCGGCGTGTCCGCGATGATGAACTTGCGTCGCGGCGTGGCGAAATAACGGTAGGCGACGTCGATGGTGATGCCTTGCTCGCGCTCGGCGACCAAGCCGTCAGTCAGCAGCGAGAGATCGACCACGGCGTCGCCGTTGCGCGCGGCAATGCGCTCGAGCGCGGCGAGCTGATCGTTCGGCACGGCGCCGGCGTCGTGCAGCAGCCGGCCGATGAGCGAGCTCTTGCCGTCGTCAACGCTGCCAGCCGTGGTAAACCGCAGCAGCCGCGGATCATTACCGGAGGAAAACGACATCAAAAATATCCGGCGCGCTTGCGTTCTTCCATCGAGGCGTCGGAGGTCCGATCGTCGAGCCGCGTCGCACCGCGTTCGCTGATACGCGCGGTCATGATCTCCGCGACGACCTCGTCGGCGGTCGCGGCCGCCGATTCAACCGGCAGGGTGCAGGAAATATCGCCGACGGTGCGGAACCGGACGAGACGCGTCTCGATCGGCTCGTGATCGGCAAGTTCGGTCGTATCGACCACGGGCACCAGCGCCTCGCCGCGCAGCGCCACGCGTCGCGGATGGGCATAATAAAGCGACGGCAGTTCGATGCCCTCGCGGGCGATGTACTGCCACACGTCGAGCTCGGTCCAATTGCTGAGCGGAAACACGCGCATGTGTTCGCCCGAATCGAGGCGCGTGTTGTACAGGTTCCACAGTTCCGGACGCTGACGGCGCGGATCCCATTGGCCGAACGCATCGCGGAACGAAAAGACGCGTTCCTTGGCGCGCGCTTTCTCCTCGTCGCGGCGTGCGCCGCCGATGCAGGCGTCGAAGCCGAACTCGGCGATCGCGTCGAGCAGCGTCACGGTCTGGAACGCGTTGCGGCTCTGGTTGGCATGTTTCAAGCGTACACGGCCGCGGTCGATCGAATCTTGCACCGTGCGCACGATCAGGCGCTCGCCGAGCTGCGCCACCAGCTGGTCGCGGAAGGCGATGACCTCCGGGAAATTGTGCCCGGTATCGACGTGCAGCAGCGGAAACGGCAGGCGTCCGGGCCGCAGCGCTTTTTCGGCGAGCCGCAGCAGAACGGTCGAATCCTTGCCGCCCGAGAACAGCAGAACTGGGTTGCGGAACTCGGCCGCGACCTCGCGCAAAATATGGATCGCTTCGCTCTCGAGCGCGTCGAGATGCGCGGCATACGGGATCGAAGCCGGGGTCGACGGCGACGGAGCGGGCCGTTCGATCGTTGTCAGGATTTCGTCGCTGCTCATGAGGCCTTCCGGTGCGGGTGCAGGCCGCATTCGCGATGTTCCGCCGACTCCCACCACCAGCGGCCGGCGCGCACATCTTCGCCCGGCGCGATAGCGCGCGTGCAGGGTGCACAACCGATGCTGGGATAGCCGCGATCGTGAAGCGCGTTGTAGGGAACCGAATGCTGGCGGATGTAGTGCCAGACGTCGTCGTCGGACCAGTCGGCCAACGGGTTGAATTTCTGCAGGCCGTGCTCCGCATCCCATTCCTGCACCGCCAAATCGCGACGGGTCACCGATTGCGAACGACGCTGGCCGGTAATCCAGGCCTGCTTGCCGGCGAGCGCGCGCCGCAGCGGCTTGACTTTGCGTAGGAAGCAGCATTCGAGACGCAGCGCCTGGCTGTCGTAGAAGGCATTCGGACCGTTGGCCGCGACGTAGCGTTCGACATCCGCCGCGTCGGGCGTGATCACCGCAATCGGAATCTGATAGCGGCGTGTCGTCGCGTGGATGAGCGACTGGGTCTCTTCGGGCAGGCGGCCGGTATCGAGCGTGAAGACCGCGATCGGCAGGCGATGCCGCGCCACCAGGTCGATCAGCACCATGTCTTCGGCGCCGAAGCTTGCCGCTAACGCCGCTGGCGCGTGACGTTCGGCAACGCTCCGCAGCAGATTCACGACCTGCTGCGTCTGTTCTTCGGCCTGCACGGAAACTTCTCCTCAACCAACGCGGGCTTATGAATTGCTGTGGTGATACACCCATATTGTCTCTGATATCAATGTATTATTTATAAGAACAACAAGTTTTATATGTTATAATCGGAAAATCCCATAATAAGTATTCAATAACAAAGAGTTAGTGAATGATACGGTCGAACAGGCCGATGGTGAAATTGACCGGCATGATGATCGGGCCGGTCCGTCCCCAATACTTTTCAGGGACCGGCGGCACCGGCGAGCCGTCGTGCAGCATGGCCAGCGCCGCCTGATCGAGCAGCGGATTGCCCGAACCCTTGGTGATCCAGGCGC
>JAGWIH010000166.1 GCA_028866355.1 Alphaproteobacteria bacterium | reverse complement strand
TGACCAAGACGCTCGCCTTCAATCTCGGTCCTGAAATCCGCGTCAATGCCGTGGCACCGGGCTGGATGGAAGGCGATTGGATGAAGCGCATGCTCAAGGACAAGTACGACGATTTGATGAGCCGGCGCGCCAAGCTTACGCCGCTGAAACGCGTCGTCACCGCCGAAGACGTCGCCGAGACGATGCTATCGCTCATCGAAGGCAACCGCTTTGTCACCGGCGAGATCGTCGTCGTCGATGGCGGATTTTCGAGTTCGACCTGATGCTGCCCGGCGTCGTGCCGTTTCCGCCTGAGTTCGCCGCCCGCTATCGCGCCAAGGGTTATTGGCGCGATCGGCCGTTGCGCGATGAATTCGCGGCGGTGTGGAAAAAGTTCGCTGATCGCGTTGCGCTCATCGACGGCAACCGGTGCTACAGCTACGCCGATATCGACCGCATTACCGATAATCTTGCGCTCAACTTGCTCGAGCTCGGTCTCAAGCCGACCGACCGGGTGGTTCCGACACTGCCGAACGTCGCGGAGTTCGTGTTCCTATATTTCGCGCTGCAGAAGATCGGCACCATCCCCATCGCCGCGCTGGTCACGCATCGCTACAGCGAGATCAATCAGTTCGTGGACATCGCGCAGGCGACGGCGTGCATCTATCCCGAACGGATCGGCGATTTCGCCTTCGGTCCTGTGATCAAGCGCATCGCCGACGAGAATCCGTGTCTCAAGCTGCGGTTGGTGCTCGGCCGGCCGGAGGTGGGTGAGGTGTCGCTGATCGATCTGATCGAGAAGCCGGCGAAACTGCCGAAGAGTCGGCTGACGGGCATCGCGCTCGATCCGACCGATCCGTGCATCTTCCAGCTCTCGGGCGGCACCACCGGTATTCCTAAGCTGATTCCGCGCACCCACAACGATTATGCGTACAATTCCAAGGCAGCAGCTGTGGTCTGCGAAATCGGACCCGAGTCCGTGCTGCTGCTGGCCTTGCCTATCGCGCACAATCTGCCGCTCGCGTGCCCGGGCATTCAGGGCTTTTTCTTCAACGGCGGCAGCGTCGTGCTCAGCCCGACGGCGCGGCCGGAGGTCATATTTCCCCTGGTGGAGAAGCATCGCATCACGCACATCAAAGTCGTGCCGGCACTGCTGATCCGCCTCATCAACAGTGCCGAAGTTCGGCAGTACGACACCGCGTCGGTGCGCTACATCCAAAGCGGCGGGCAGCGGTTGCAGCCCGAGGTGCGGCTGAAAACGCGGGAGCTGATTCCGACCGCCTTCGTGCAGGAGAATTTCGGCATGTCGGAAGGCATGCTGTTCTTCGTCCGCCGCGGCGATCCGGACGACGTGCGGCTTGAAACCGTCGGCCGGCCGATTTCGCCGGACGACGAGGTGCGGCTTTTGGACGACGACGACAACGAAGTGGCGGTCGGCGAAGTCGGTGAGCTTTGCGCCCGTGGTCCGTACACGTTGCGCGGCTACTATGGCGCGTCGGAGCACAACAAAAAGGCGTTCACGTCGGACGGATTCTATCGTTCGGGCGATCTGATGCGCCAACACTCGTCCGGCAATTACATGGTCGAAGGCCGCAAGAAGGATCTGATCAATCGGGGGGGCGAAAAAATCAGCGCCGAGGAGATCGAGAACCTGATCCTGCAGCACCCGGCCGTGCAGAATGTCGCGTGCATTCCGGTGCCGGATTCCAATCTCGGCGAACGCATGTGCGCGTGCGTCATCGCGCAGAAGGGCAGGAACCTGACGCTCGACGAGCTGGTGAAATTCCTCGCCGCCAAGGAGATCGCCAAGTTCAAGCTGCCGGAGCGGCTGCAGCTGATGACCGAATTTCCGCTGTCGACTTTCGGCAAGGTATCGAAGAAGGCATTGGCCGAGATGATTTCAAATCCGATGTCAACAAGGCGCTGAGGCTCCATGCGCATCATCGACCTGCACTGTTATCCCAATACCGAGCCCTGGATCAAATGCCAGGGCCCGTATGTCGACGCGCTGGCCAAATACTGGAAGCGTCCGTGGACCTGGAAACAAGAAGACGAAGTGGTGCGCGAGTTCGCCGCCGCCGGCGTCGATGCCGTTCTGGTTGCGCTCGATTTGGAGACGACCGCGAAAACGCCGCCATGCTCGAACGATTACGTGCGTGGCATGCAGCAACGGCACAAGGATCGCATCATTCAGGCCTGGGCGGCGGTCGATCCACTTAAAGGCGCCGCCGCGATTACCGAAGCGCAACACGCCGTCCGCGATCTCAAGATGCTGGGCTTTCATTTTCACCCGATCATGGGTCACTTCGCGGTCAACGAACGACGCTTCTATCCGCTGTGGGAAGCGATCAACGCGCTCAAGGTGCCGGTGATGATCGACGTCGGCACGACGGGCATGGGCGCCGGCATGCCCGGTGGTCTCGGCGCCAAGTTGCGCCATGCGCATCCGTCATGTATCGACGAGCTCGCCGCCGATTTTCCCGACTTGACGATTGTCGCCGCCCATCCGGGATGGCCGTGGGTCGACGAGATGACGGCGGTCGCGCTGCACAAGGGCAACGTGTTCTGGGAGCTGTCGGGCTGGGCGCCGAAATATTTCCCGGCGCAGCTCAAGACCGATGTCCGCGGGCGGTTGCAGGACAAGGTCATGTTCGGCAGCGATTATCCGAGCATTCCGTATGCGCGGTTGTTCCAGGAATGGCGTGAGCTCGGCTATGGCGACGACGTCATGAAAAAAATCTTCCACCGCAACGCCGAGCGCGTTCTCGGCCTCTAATAATTTGTGTGCGCAAAAAAGCAAACGCCGCGGCGTTGCCGCCGCGGCGTCCGGTCGAATTATCTGGGCTCGGGTTAGACGAGCTTCAGGTTCGCGGCCGACGTGCGGCCCTGCTGGCTCTGCTCGAGGTCGAAGCTGACCTTCTGACCCTCGTTCAGGGATCCGATGCCAGCGCGCTCGACGGCGGAGATATGGACGAAAACGTCCTTACCGCCGCTCTCAGGCGCGATGAAGCCGTATCCCTTTTGAGCGTTGAACCATTTGACCGTGCCAATTGCCATTCATGTCTCCATGGCGGTTACCAGCTGCGCGCGATTGCGCATCCGATCGGCTGTCGAAAGGCACGGATTGGCGGGTCGGGCTCACAGTGGAGCGATCGAGCGCAGGCCGGAACCCAGCGAAGCGATGGCCAGGAAATTAGGGGATTGGCCAGTGATTTTCAAGCCGGGATTACATGGATTTGCCGCAATCGCCTAACATGGCCGCCGGCGCCGGGTTCGCGGTATTCCGCGGCGCCAGCCGGCCCGCGGTCGCCGCTGCGGTGTCGTTATGGCAAAATCGATCGGTGGGTGCGTCGTGAACGAGACATTCGGGAACTTTGATTACATCATCGTTGGCGCCGGCAGCGCCGGCTGCGTCTTAGCCAATCGGCTGTCGACCGATCCGGATATTTCGGTGCTGCTGTTGGAAGCCGGCGGCGACGATAACTATTTCTGGATCCGCGTTCCCATCGGTTATCTCTATACGCAAAACAATCCGCGTACCGATTGGTGCTTCAAGACGGAAAACGAGGCTGGTTTGAACGGCCGCGCGCTCAATTATCCGCGCGGCCGCGTTCTCGGCGGCTGCTCGTCGATCAATGGCATGATCTATATGCGCGGCCAGGCGCGCGACTACGACGGCTGGCGGCAACTCGGCAATCCGGGCTGGTCGTGGGACGACGTGCTGCCGTACTTCAAACGCTCGGAGGATAACGTCGCCGGTGCCGATGAATTCCACGGCCAGGGCGGCGAATGGCGCGTCGAGGAAATGCGGCTGACGTGGGAGATCCTCGATGCGTTCCGTGATGCGGCTGCCGAAATCGGCATTCCCAAAATCGACGATTTCAATCGCGGCAACAACGAAGGCTGCGGCTATTTCCGGGTCAATCAACGACGCGGCGTGCGCTGGAACACGGCGCGCGCTTTTCTGCGGCCGGCGATGAACCGGCCCAACCTCGCAATCGTCACCGGTGCGCAAGCGAGCCGCGTCCGGTTGGTCGGGCGGCGGGCCGTGGGTGTCGATTTCGTGAAAGATGGCCGACCGCGCACGGTCGAAGCGCGCGGCGAGGTGATCCTCGCTTCGGGTTCGATCGGCTCACCGCACTTGCTTCAGCTTTCGGGAATCGGGCCGAGCGCGTTGTTGCAGCAACATGGCATTCCCGTCGTGCACGAACTCGGCGGCGTTGGTGAGAACCTTCAGGACCATTTGCAGATCCGGACGATTTACAGGGTCGCCAATACGCGGACGCTCAACGAGCGCGCCAACAGCCTCATCGGCCGCATCGGCATGGGGCTCGAATATTTCTTGTTCAAGCGTGGGCCACTGACCATGGCGCCGTCGCAACTCGGCTGTTTCGCCAAGAGCGATCCGTCGCGCGAGACGCCCAATCTCGAATATCACGTCCAGCCGCTGAGCCTCGATAAGTTCGGCGATCCGTGTCACGGATTTCCGGCCTTCACCGCATCCGTGTGCAATCTGCGGCCCGACAGCCGCGGCACTGTCCGGATCAAGAGCGCCGATCCTGCTGCTCATCCGGCGATCCGCCCGAACTATCTCGCGGTCGATTCCGATCGACGCGTTGCTGCCGCCGCCATCCGATTGACGCGTCGGATCGTCGCCGCCAAGGCGCTGGCGCGTTTTACACCCGAGGAATTTCGTCCCGGCGCGCAGCTCCAGACTGACGACGAACTGGCGCACGCGGCCGGCGACATCGGCACGACGATTTTCCATCCGGTCGGCACCTGCAAGATGGGCGCGGATGCGGCCGCGGTGGTGGATGCGCGGCTCGCCGTACGCGGCATCGGCGGGTTGCGCGTCGCCGACGCGTCGATCATGCCGACGATCACGTCCGGCAACACGAATTCACCGACCATCATGATCGCCGAGAAGGCTGCCGAAATGATCCGCGCGGATCGCCGTGCCACGGTCGCTGCGCAATAAACGCCCGGACGAAGATTCCGCTGGAGGCGGATGGCGGCCTGTTTATACTTGGCGGCGCCTCGCATGACTCCCCTCAATGAATCTCGCACTTCGGCGCCGTCGGCGATCAGCACGCTGCAACGTCGCCTCGATGAAGGCCGCTTCTGCGTCACCGCCGAAGTCACGCCGCCGCTCACGGCCGATCCCGCCGATTTCATCGCACGCGCCTTGCCGCTGAAGGGCGTGGCCGTGGCGGTCAATGTCACCGACGGAGCCGGCGCAAAATCGCACATGGCCAGCATGGCCGCGGCGCATTTCCTGGTGCAGAACGGAATTGAGCCGATCCTGCAAATGACCTGCCGCGACCGCAACCGCATCGCGTTGCAGAGCGATCTGTTGGGTGCCGTCGCGCTCGGCGTTCGCAACGTGCTCATCCTCGGCGGCGATGATCCGAAAGCCGGCGATCAGCCCGACGCCAAGGCGGTGTTCGATCTCGACAGCCGCACCTTGCTGGCGACCGCGCA
>JAGWIH010000165.1 GCA_028866355.1 Alphaproteobacteria bacterium | reverse complement strand
AACAGCGCGGCGATCTTTTCCGGCGTGGCGGTCGCGGGTCCCAGCGTGGCGACTATTTTTGTTGAACGTCGGCGTCGCATCTCAGCTTTCCCTTAGCACCAGAATGGCGCGGAAGTCGTTGACATTCGTCTGTGTCGGTCCGGTGACAATCAGGTCGCCTAGCGCGTCGAAAGCCGCCCAGGAATCGTCGGCAGCCAGCAACGCCTTGAGGTCTACGCCACGTTTTGCGGCGCGCGCCAGCGTATCGGGCGTGACGATCGCACCGGCATTGTTCTCGGTACCGTCGGTGCCGTCGGTGTCGCAAGCCAAGCCATAGACGCCTGCGGCGCCTTCGAGCGCCAACGCCAGCGCCAGAACGAACACGCTGTTGCGGCCGCCGCGGCCGTCATGTTTGACCGTCACGGTGGTCTCGCCGCCCGACAGCAGCACCAGCGGCGGCCGTGCCGCATTCTTACCCTGGCGGAAATGACCTTGCGCCACGGCGCGGGCGATCCCCGCGTGGACGATGGCGGCGTCGCGCGCCTCGCCTTCGAGCGCATCGCCCAGGATGATCGGCGTAACGCCGCGCTTACGGGCGGCATCGGCGGCCGCCTGCAACGCCGCTTGCGGCGTCGCGATCATCACGTATCGCGCGCCCGCCAAGCGTTTGTCGCCCGGCTTCGGCGTCTCGTCGGGTGCCGCCGCGAGGTGACGCGCAATCGGCGCCGGCGGCGTAATGCCGTATTTCGCCAGGATGGCGCGTGCGTCGGCGAAGGTCGAGGGGTCGGCTACCGTCGGTCCGGATCCGATCACCGCCGGATCGTCACCGGGCACATCCGAGATCGCCAACGTGATGATCCGCGCCGGCGCGGCGGCGGCGGCCAGTCGGCCACCCTTGATCGCCGACAGGTGCTTGCGCACGCAGTTGAGTTCGGAGATCGTCGCGCCGCAACGCAGCAGCTCGCGTGTCAATGCGCGTTTGTCATCGAGCGTGATGCCTGGCGCCGGCAGCGCCAGAAGCGCCGAAGCGCCGCCCGAAATCAGACAGAGCACGAGATCGTCGCGCGTCAAACCCTGGACGGCCTTCAGGATACGCGCCGCTGCAGCTTGGCCGGCGGCATCGGGCACCGGGTGGCTTGCTTCGACCACTTCGATCCGTTTGCAGCGCAGGCCATAGCCATAACGCGTCACGACCAAGCCGGAGAGCTCGCCGCGCCAATGATCCTCGACCGCTTTGGCCATCGCCGCCGCCGCCTTGCCAGCGCCGACAACGACCGTGCGGCCCTTGGGCGGCTTCGGCAAATGCGGCGGCAACACGCGCGCCGGGATGGAGGCGGCGAGGGCGGCGTCGAGCAGGGAGCGTAGGAATTCGCGTGGCTTTCGCGGAGCGGGCAAGTCTGCAACCTTTCGTGCGACAAGATAGGATGGCAGGTGAGTCAGCCTCAACCCCCTGCGGGTGCGATGAAGCGCCGCTACGCTGAAATGGTTACCCGGACCCTCCTTACCGCGCAGGACCCCGATCCGGTCGAACGTCACGGCGCCAATGGTGCCCGCATCATTTTGAGCTGCGACCATGCCGGCAATCGCGTGCCGCAAGGTTTGGCGCAACTGGGGCTGGATGACGGGGCGCTGACGCGGCACATCGGCTGGGATATCGGCGCCGCCGCGGTCACGCGCCGGCTCGCGCCGGCGCTCGGCGCCGCGGCGGTGCTCGCCGGCTATTCGCGGTTGGTGATCGACTGCAACCGCGATCCCGACGATCCGTCGTCAATTCCCACGACCAGCGACGACGTCGTCATTCCCGGCAACCGCACGTTGAGTGCCGCCGCCCGTCAGGCGCGCCGTACCGCGATCTTCGCGCCGTACCACGCAGCGCTGGCCGATTTGATCGAAGCGGCGCTGGGGCGCGGCGTCGTGCCCGCGCTGATTTCGATCCACAGCTTCACGCCGTCGCTCGGCGGCAAGGCGCGGCCGTGGCATGTCGGTGTGCTATGGGACGGGGACGGCCGCATCGCGGCACCGCTGCTGGCGGCGTTGCGCGGCGATGCGGCGCTGGTGGTCGGTGACAACGAGCCTTATTCGGCGCAGCAGCCGGCCGGCTACACCATGCGCCATCACGCACTCGAACGCGGTCTGCCGCACGTCGCGATCGAGGTCCGCCAAGACGAGATCGCGGATGATGCCGGCGCGGCCCGATGGGCGGAACGCCTCGCGACAGTCCTACGACCCGTCTTGGACGATGGCGCGCTCTATCGCCTCTGGCAAAAATGATGCGGCGACCCCACAATAAGACAAATACGAAAACGGAGAGAGGCATGGACGACAAGACCCGCACCGAGCTCGAGGCCGCCACGTTTCGGCGGTTGGTCGCGCATCTACGTGAACGCACCGACGTCCAGAATATCGACCTGATGAACCTGGCCGGGTTCTGCCGCAACTGCCTGTCGCGCTGGTATCGCGAGGCCGCGGCGGAGAAGGGCATGACGATTCCCGATCCGGACGCACGCCAGATCGTCTACGGCATGCCGTACGACGAATGGAAGACGAAGTATCAGAAGGAAGCGTCGTCGGACCAGAAGGCCAAGATGGCCGCTGCGCACAAGCACTGATTTTCGGCGTTGGGGGATTTTTCATGGCAAATGTCGGCGGCATCGCGGGCGATCGGCTGCGTTCCTTCATCGAGCGGATCGAGCGGCTCGAAGACGAGAAGCGCGCGCTCGGCGAGGATATCCGCGAAGTCTATTCCGAGGCCAAGAGCGCCGGCTTCGATGTCAAGATCATGCGCCAGATCGTGCGCATCCGGAAACTCGACCAGAGCGAGCGCGATGAGCAGGAGGCGCTGCTCGAAACCTACTTGGCCGCGCTCGGCATGACCAACGACGGCGGCAAGAAGCGCGCGGCCGGCTAGCCGCGGAGCCTCAAAGCTTTGCCTTGATGCGTTCGGCGGTTGCAGCAATCGCCGCGCGGTCGCCGGGCTTCAGCTCCCAATTGAGCGGCAGCTTGTCGCCCAGGCGGCGCGGCAGCACGTGCACATGGAAATGCGGCACCGATTGTGCCGCGCCCGGACCGTTCGACTGCACCAGATTGAGACCATCGGGCTTGAGCGCCGCATTCACCGCCTTCGCCACTTTCAGGGCCGTCACCGATACGGCCGCCAGCAGTTCCGGCGGCATGTCGTAAAGCGTCGGGTGATGCGGCTTGGCGATCACCAGGCAATGGCCTTCGTTGGCCGGATTGATGTCCATGAAGGCAAGCGTCGCGGCATCCTCGGTCAGCTTGAAACTCGGGATCTGTCCCGCCACGATCTTGCAAAAGATGCAATTCGGATCGGTTTGCATGCGCAAAGCCTAGCCGATGTGAAGGTCGAGGGGTAGCATCGCCCGATGATTTCCGCCGCCTCGGCCCGCCCGTTGACGACCAAGCTGCGTGACGAGCTGCGCGCCCGCTTCGGCGAACGCTTTTCGACGGCGGCGGCCGTGCGCGAGCATCACGGCAAGGACGCGTCGCATCACCACCTCGCCCCGCCCGAAGCGGTGGTCTATGTGCGTAAGACCGAGGAAATCGCGGAGGTCGTACGGCTCTGCGCGGCAGCCAAGACTCCGGTGGTGCCGTTCGGCACCGGCACCGGTCTCGAAGGCGGCAGCGCCGCGATTCACGGCGGCGTTTGCATCGACCTGTCGCAGATGACGCGCATTCTGCGGGTCTCGGTCGACGATCTCGACTGCACCGTCGAAGCCGGCGTCACCCGCAAGCAGCTCAATCTGCATCTGCGTGATACCGGCCTGTTCTTTCCGGTCGATCCTGGCGCCGACGCATCGCTCGGCGGCATGGCGGCGACGCGCGCGTCCGGCACGAATGCCGTGCGCTACGGCACGATGCGCGAGAACGTGCTGTCGCTGACCGTCGTGCTCGCCGACGGCCGGATCATCCGCACGGCGCATCGCGCGCGCAAATCGGCCGCCGGTTACGACCTGACCCGGCTGTTCGTCGGCTCCGAGGGCACGTTGGGCGTCATCGCCGAGATCGGCCTCCGGCTTTATCCGATCCCCGAAGCGATCCGCGCCGCGGTCTGCGCGTTTCCATCGATCGACGCCGCGGTGGCGACCGTTGTCGCCACCATTCAGGCCGGCGTGCCGGTGGCACGCATCGAGTTGCTCGACAAGGTCGGCATGGATGCAGTCAACCGCTATGCCAAGCTCGACTATGCGGTCGCGCCGACATTGTTCTTCGAGTTCCATGGCAGCGCCGCCGGCGTCGCTGAGCAGGTCGAGACCGTCGCGGCCGCGGCGCATGACAACGGCGGCGGCGAGTTCCGCTGGGCAGAATCGACCGAAGCGCGCAGCAAGCTATGGCAGGCGCGGCACGACGCTTATTTCGCCATGCTCGCGCTGCGACCCGGCGCGGTCGCCTGGTCGACGGATGTGTGCGTGCCAATCTCGCGCCTGCCGCACTGCATCGCCGAGACGACCGCCGATCTGGAGGCTTCGGGCCTGCTGGCGCCGATCGTCGGCCATGTCGGCGACGGCAATTTTCATCTGGTTTTCGTGCTCGATCCCAACCAGCCGGCCGAATTCGACGCCGCCAAGCGCGTCAACGAACGCATGGTGGCGCGGGCGCTGGCGATGGATGGCACCTGCACGGGCGAGCACGGCATCGGCCAGGGCAAGACAGAATTCCTGATCGCCGAGCACGGCGACGCCGTCGCGGCAATGCGCGCGGTGAAGCGTGCGCTCGACCCGGACAACATCATGAATCCGGGCAAGATCCTGCGCCTGAATTGACCGCCATGGCGACGATCGAAGCCATCCAAGGCGACATCACCGCATTGGCGCTCGATGCCATCGTCAATGCCGCGAACGAGAGCCTGCTCGGCGGCGGCGGTGTCGACGGCGCCATTCATCGCGCGGCCGGTCCCGGCCTGCTCGAGGAGTGTCGAAAGCTTGGCGGCTGTCCAACGGGCGAGGCGCGCATCACCGGCGGCCATCGGCTGACGGCGCGCCATGTCGTTCATGCCGTCGGCCCGGTGTGGCAAGGCGGAGCACACGGCGAGGATGCGCTGCTCGCCGGTTGCTATCGTGCGTGTTTTGCCCTCGCGGCGCAGCACGGTATCCGCTCGATCGCATTTCCGGCGATCTCGACCGGTGTCTATCGTTTTCCGCGCGACCGCGCCTGCCGCATCGCCGTAACGGAAACCCGTGCCTTCACCGCCCGTTCGCCCGCGGTCGCGCGCGTGGTGTTCTGCTGTTTCGACGCCGAGACGCTGGCGCTTTATCGCGCCGAGCTCAGCCCGTAATCCGCGCTACCGCCGACCCTTGTTCCGCTCGGCGACGATGCGTGCGACGTCGGCCGCGGTATCGCTTTCGCGCGACAACGCGTCGACGATGCCGGGCACGTCCTCAGCCGGCCGGTTCTGGCTCATCTTCCATTTGCCCTCGAGCCGCGCAACGGGCAATTCGAAGCCGACGATGGCCTTCAGCATGCTGCGCGTGTAGTCGACCGGCGCGTCGGTGACGTGCCAGCGATTGGGCCGACC
>JAGWIH010000164.1 GCA_028866355.1 Alphaproteobacteria bacterium | reverse complement strand
GGCAATCAGCGTGACGAAAGCGAGAGCCAGCAGCGCGCCGGCACCACGCCGCATGCCCGGCGCAGATTCATGGCGCGCCGGCCGCAGCAGGTCGAGCGCCACCCAGACGATCGCGCCATAGATCACGACCGCCATGGCGAGATGCGCGGCCAGACGATATTGGCTGACCTCGATGCGGCTTTCGAGACCGCTTTCGACCATCCACCAGCCGAGCGCGCCCTGAAAGGCGCCGAGCAGGAACAACACCATCAGCCGCGGGGCCAGACTTGGCGGAATCTTCCGCCGCAGCAGGAAATAGAGGAATGGCAGCAGGAAGACGACGCCGATGAGCCGGCCCCACAGGCGGTGGAACCATTCCCAGAAATAGATCGTCTTGAACTGCGCCAGCGTCATCCCGGCATGGACCGCGTCGTATTGCGGAATCTGTTTGTAGGCATCGAACGCCGCCTGCCACGCGGCCGCGCTCAGCGGCGGCACGATGCCCGACACCGGCTGCCACTGGGTGATCGACAGCCCGGATTCGGTGAGCCGCGTCAGGCCGCCGAGCGCCACCATCACGAAGATCATCGCGGCACAGACGAGCAGCCAGACGGCGACCGCGCGGTTGCGCGGCGTCTCGTCCGCTGCGGCAAGGCTGCGCGCGCGTCCAGCTTCGGTTGCGGTCATGGCGCGACACTCTTCCGCCGGACGCACTCTGGCAAGCGACGCATTGCCGCGCCGCCGGTCGGCGTCAGTGCAGGCTTAGCGAAATCTCGGCGTGGGCAAGCCGCGCCGGCACCAGCAGCGGCGCCTGCGCCACTTTGACCGAGTGCAGGCGGCCATCGAGATGGTGCGACCAGAAATCGAGGAAGCGGCGCAGCACCGGAAAACGCGGCGCGATATCGAGCTCTTGCCAGACGAAGCTTTGCAGCAGATGCGGGTGATCCGGCAGGTGATAGAGGATCTCGGCCGTCGTCAGCCGATAGCCGTCGATGAGTTGCAGTCGCAGAGCTTTCATGACGCGCACCTCACAAAGACTGACGTCGTCGCGGCGCTTTCTGTTGCCGATAGCGTTCCAGCTTGGCGTGGTCTGAGCAAGAAACTTATTTATTTCAACGGTTTAGCAGCCTGCGCCAAAAAGTGCTGCTAAATCCGAGTCCGCCCGTTGACAGGCCTGACCGCAGTCCCTATCTCACTGGCACTCAACGGCCATGAGTGCTAACGGGCCGCCGCGAATGGCAGCCGGCAATCACGTGCCGAAGGCATCAACGAGGAGGGATTTTCCCATGAAGTTTAAGCCGTTGCAGGACCGCGTCCTGATCCGTCGTCTCGAATCCGAGGAGAAGACGGCGGGCGGCATCATCATTCCGGACACCGCGAAGGAGAAGCCGATGGAAGGCGAAGTCGTCGCCGTCGGTCCCGGTACACGCACCGAGGACGGCAAGCTCCACGCGCTCGACGTCAAGGCGGGCGATCGCGTGTTGTTCGGCAAATGGTCCGGCACCGAGGTGAAGATCGACGGCGAAGAGCTCGTCATCGTCAAGGAGTCGGACATTCTCGGCATCGTCGAAGGCAGCGCTTCGAAGCGCAAAGCCGCCTAAAGACCTTTTCAAGGAGACATTTCAATGGCTGCTAAGGACGTCAAGTTCCACGGCGACGCGCGCGAGCGGATGCTCCGCGGCGTCGACATTCTGGCGAACGCGGTGCGCGTGACGCTCGGCCCCAAGGGCCGCAACGTCGTGCTCGACAAGTCGTTCGGCGCGCCGCGCATCACCAAGGACGGCGTGACCGTCGCCAAGGAGATCGAGCTCGCCGACAAGTTCGAGAACATGGGCGCGCAGATGATCAAGGAGGTCGCGAGCAAGACCAGCGACACCGCGGGCGATGGCACCACCACCGCCACCGTGCTGGCCCAGTCGATCGTGCGCGAGGGCGTCAAGGCGGTTGCCGCCGGCCTCAATCCGATGGATCTGAAGCGCGGCATCGACAAGGCGGTCGAGGCCGTCGTCGAGGACATCAAAAAGCGCTCGAAGAAGGTTTCGACCAACGACGAGATTGCCCAGGTCGGCACCATTTCGGCCAACGGCGACAAGGAAGTCGGCGAGATGCTGGCCAAGGCCATGCAGAAGGTCGGCAACGAGGGCGTGATCACGGTCGAAGAGGCGAAGAGCCTTGAGACCGAGCTCGACGTCGTCGAAGGCATGCAGTTCGACCGCGGCTACATTTCGCCGTACTTCGTCACCAACGCCGACAAGATGGTGGCCGAGCTCGACGATCCGTACCTGTTGATCTTCGAGAAGAAGCTTTCCGGCCTGCAGCCGATGTTGCCGCTGCTGGAGGCGGTGGTGCAGTCGGGCAAGCCGCTGCTGATCATCGCCGAAGAGGTCGAGGGCGAGGCTTTGGCGACCCTGGTCGTCAACAAACTCCGCGGCGGCCTCAAGGTCGCGGCGGTGAAGGCGCCGGGCTTCGGCGATCGCCGCAAGGCAATGCTCGAGGACATCGCGATCCTCACCGGCGGTCAGATGATCTCGGAAGATTTGGGCATCAAGCTCGAGAACGTCACGCTCGACATGCTCGGCCGGTCGAAGAAGGTGCGCATCGAGAAGGAAAACACCACCATCATCGATGGCGCCGGCAAGAAGGCCGACATCCAGGCCCGTGTCGGCCAGATCAAGGCCCAGATCGAAGAGACCACGTCCGACTACGACCGCGAGAAGCTGCAAGAGCGGCTGGCCAAGCTGGCCGGCGGCGTTGCGGTGATTCGGGTCGGCGGTGCGACCGAGGTCGAGGTGAAGGAGCGCAAGGATCGTGTCGACGACGCGATGCACGCGACCCGCGCCGCGGTCGAGGAAGGCATCGTCGCCGGCGGCGGTTCGGCCCTGCTCTACGCCGCCAAGGTGCTGAGCAAAGTGCGTGCCTCCAACGACGACGAGCGGCATGGCATCGACATCGTGCGGCGCGCGATCCAGATGCCCGCGCGGCTCATCGCCGAGAACGCCGGCCAGGACGGTGCCGTCATCGTCGGCAAGCTGGTCGACAAGGACGACCCGAACTGGGGCTACAACGCCCAGAGCGGCGAGTATGTCGACATGGTGAAGGCCGGCGTCGTCGATCCGACCAAGGTCGTGCGCCTGGCGCTGCAGGACGCGGCTTCGGTCGCCGGCCTGCTCGTCACCACCGAAGCGATGGTGGCCGAGAAGCCGGAGAAGAAGGCACCCGCCGGCGGCCACGACCACGGTGGCGGCATGGGCGGCATGGACGGGATGTACTAAGCCCAGCCCGCAAAGCACAGCCGAAGGCCACACGCGGCCTTCGGCGTCGTGCGAAACAAAGCAAAGGGCCGCGGATCATTCCGCGGCCCTTTTTGTTTGTGCCACTCCTCAATCGTCGTCCGACATGTTGTCTATGACGCTCGGGTCGAGTTGAATCGCATGCGCTTCGTCGGCGTTGGCGCCGTTCGCATCGCCCAGCTGGCCTTTCGCGCGGCTGCGCCATGCCCAGCTATCGGCGTTGGTGGGATCGAGGCGGATCGCGGCGTCAAAATCCGCCACGGCACGCTTGTAATCGCCCGCTTTGCAATACAGCACGCCGCGTCCAAAGAAGGCATTGGCCAGCGTGGCGTCGCGGTGGATTGCGGCCGTGTAATCGGCGATCGCCTTGTCGTTGTCGCCCCGATCGGCGTAGCCGTCGCCGCGATACAAATAGGCCTGAGCCAATTCTTTCGCCGACGGCTTTCCGTGGCTCCATTGGATGATGGCGGTGCAGGCAGGAATACTCCGGCGCGCATCGCCGCTACCGCACCCGCGCCACTCTTGGGCAAGGCTGTCGGCCCAGGCGTTGCCGCCGACGACCAGCGTCGCAAGCGCGACACCGACAAACATGAATTTCACCCGCATCGAAAATTCCCCGTTCCCGGTCATCCGTCCATGAATTTTGCCTACGCGCCGCGTTCAACGCAATCTATGGCGTCTTCGCCGCCGTTTTGAGGAATTCCGCCGTCGCCGCGATCGTGTCCTTGAGGCCGGTTCGGGCCACGGTAACGCCTTCGGGAAACGCGCCCAACAGCCGCGACGGCATCGCCCGGTCGAGCAATACGAAGACACCGTGGTCGGTCGAGCGCCGCACCAGCCGGCCGAAGGCCTGCTTGAGGCGCAACCGCGTGATCGAATCGTCGTAAGCCGCTCCGCCGAACACTGCCTTGCGCGCGCGATGCAGGATGTCGGGCCGCGGCCACGGCACGCGATCGAAGACGATGAGGCGCAATGAACGCCCGGGAACGTCAACGCCGTCGCGCACCGCATCGGTGCCGAGCAGCGACGAATCCTCCTCGGCGCGGAAGATGTCGACCAGCGTCGCCGTGTCCATGGCATCGACATGTTGCGCCAGAAGCGGGAGACCGGCTGCTTCGAGAGGCGCGGCGATGCGCTTGTGCACGGCACGCAGCCGCTGAATGGCGGTGAACAATCCCAACGCGCCGCCGCCCGACGCCACGATCAGCTCGCGATAAGCGGCGGCGATCTGATCCAAATCGTTGCGGTCGATGTCGTTGACGATGAAAACGCGCGTCTGCGCCGGATAATCAAAGGGCGATTTGACGCGCGCGCGCATCGCCGGCGCCTTCAAGTGGCGCGCGCCGGTGCGGGCTTCGGCGCCGAGCCAATCGGCTTCGGCGTCGCCGCTGCCGTCGGTCAGCGTCGCCGAAGTCACCAGCGCGCCGTGCGACGGCGCGACGACGAATTCGGTGAACGGCCGGGTCGGATCGGTGAAATGCCGATACATGCCGACGTCGACCGCATTTCCGTCGGCACGCTCGACTGCGAGCCAGTCGACGAACGCGGCGGATGGCTCGCGTTCCAATTCCTCCACCATGCGCCGCCAGCCGCCGAGCTCGAGCATGGCGCGGCGTTCGAGGCCGCGCACCGCCGCCTCGATCCGCAGCCGCACGGCGGTATCGAGCTTGGCCGCTTCGTCGGCGAGCTTGGCGCGCAGGCGCTGCGCCAGTGCCTTGAGCGGCGCCTCGATGCGCTTCAATTCGGTGGCCAATTCGCGCGCGGCGTCGATCAAACCCGGAATCGGCGGCCGCGGCTCGGTCTCGAGGCTGTAGCCCTGATCGGCGTCGCTGCTTCGCGCCAGCACTTGGTCGCGCGCCAACGCCAGAAATCGCTCGCAGGCGCGTTGCGCGCGTCCTTCGGCGATCCGCTTGAGCCAGCCTTCGGCTGGAAGGACGTTGCGCGCGCCCTCGATCGCCTCGTCGAGCAGGCGCTGGCCGGTGGCGTCATTGACCAGCAGATCGTCGAGCCGGCGCTTCAGGCCACGCGCGCGGCTGCGCCGTCCGTCCTCCGCGCCTAAAATCCACCGCCGCAGCTCCGCCGCCTCGCGGCCGGTGAGCGCCAACGAGAACGCGCCGTCGGCGGCGTCGAAAACGTGATGGCCTTCGTCAAAGACATAACGCCGCGGCAGATTATCGTCGTCGAGGCCGCCGAGCGCCGCCTGGATCATCACCAGCGCGTGGTTGGCGACGACGATGCGCGCGCGCCGCGCCCGTCGGACGCTTTTTTCAATGAAGCAGCGATGATAGTGCGAACAGGCGCTGTGCACGCATTCGCCGCGCCGAT
>JAGWIH010000163.1 GCA_028866355.1 Alphaproteobacteria bacterium | reverse complement strand
GGCGTGTAGGGGCCTTCGCCCGCCGGCGGATCGCCGCGCAAGGCGACGACATGGCGGATACCCGAATCCCAATAGAGCCGCGCCACCGCGTCGATGGCATCCTGCGGCGCGCCGACACACGTCAGGTGCGCCGCCGGTTCGAGCGCCGTGTCGATGCGGATACGCAGCACGGTGGCGTGGGTGCGCGCGCGGGTCGAGCCGCCAGCGCCGTAGGTGACCGACACGAAACGCGGCCCGAGGGGCTCGACTCGTTTCACCGTCTGCCAAAGCTTTTCTTCCATCTCCTCGGTTTTGGGCGGGAAGAATTCGAACGAGACGCGCGGCGGCGCCCGGCCGACGCCGGCGAGCGGATCGGCCGCCAGCAGCGCGCCAGCCTCCAGGCCGGCCGCCGTGCGCGGTCCGTTTTGCCGTCTGCGACTCGTCGTCATTACGCCAAAATACCCTCGAAAATGGGCAGAATCCCACTGTGGATAGCGTTCTGCACCATAGCGCGTCTAGCGCCAAAAATGCGACCCCGCCCGGCGCAGAGCGGCCCCTTGTCGGCCACAACGGCACCGCCCTATGCTCGCGGCAAAACGACGTTGCGAGGCGCCGAATGTCGGCTGATTCGAGAGGGGGCTCATGCTGATCACGTCCCGCCGTTCTCTTTCTGTCCTCATCGTGGCTGCAGCTCTGCTGCTTTGGACCGCACCGACCCGTGCGGCACAAACCGATCCAAAGGCTTTTGTCGACGGGCTGGTGCAGCAGGCGATGACGATGCTGAAAAATCCGCAGATGTCGGATGCCGAACGTGAGCAGCGCTTCAGCACGCTCTTGCAGACCGGGTTCGACATCCCGCGGATCGCCCGTTTCGTGCTCGGCCGCTACTGGCTGACCGCGAGCGATCAGGACCGTAACCAGTTCAGCCAGCTCTTCGCGCAATGGGTCGTGCGGACCTATGCCGACCGCTTCAAGAATTATAGCGGCGAGACCGTCAAGGTGACGAGCGCGCGGACCGAAAGCCCGACCAGCTACGTCGTCACGAGCGAGCTGATCCACACCAACGGCGCGCCGGCAACCACCATCTATTGGCACGTGGACAAGGTGAGCGACGATCTCAAGATCGTTGACGTCGAGGTCGAAGGCGTCAGCATGGCGCTGACCGAACGCGAGGAGATCGCCTCCGCCATCCAACGCGATGGCGGAACCGTCGCCGGGTTGAACCAGCAATTGAGGCAGCGCCTCGCCGGCGGGGCCGGCTCCGCCACCGGCGGCCCGTTGGCACCCGGCCAGGCGCAGACCACTAAACCCTAGGTCCGCGTCAGCGGCTTGTAGCGGATCCGGTGCGGCTGATCGGCGGCGGCGCCGACGCGGCGCTTCCAATCGGCGACATAATCGGCGTAGTTGCCTTCGAACCAAACGGCCTGGCTCATGCCTTCGAAGGCCAGGATGTGCGTCGCGATGCGGTCGAGAAACCAGCGGTCGTGGCTGACGACGACGGCGCAGCCTGGAAATTCGAGTAGCGCCTCCTCGAGCGCGCGCAACGTGTCGACATCGAGATCGTTGGTCGGCTCGTCGAGCAGAATGACGTTGGCGCCGGTCTTGAGCATCTTGGCCAAGTGCACCCGATTGCGCTCGCCGCCCGAGATCTGCCCGGTCTTCTTCTGCTGGTCCGGTCCGCGGAAATTGAACAACGCGCAATAGGCGCGCGCCGGCATTTTGCGGCGACCGAGATCGATCTCGTCGGCTCCGCCTGAAATCTCTTCGAACACCGACTTGTTGGGGTCGAGCGCGTCACGGCTCTGGTCGACATAGCCGAGTTTGACGGTATCGCCGAGCCGCAAGGCACCGGAGTCGGGCTTCTCCTGGCCGACGATCATGCGAAATAGCGTCGTCTTGCCGGCGCCGTTCGGTCCGATAACGCCGACGATGCCGCCGGGTGGTAGACGGAACGACAGATCCTCGATCAGCAGATTGTCGCCGTAACCCTTGGTCAGGCGACTGGCTTCGATGACGCTTTCGCCGAGCCGTGGGCCCGGCGGCAGCACGATCTGGGCGGTTTCCGGCGCCTTCTCGCGGCTTTGCGAGACCAGGCTTTCATAGGCCGAAAGTCGCGCCTTGCTCTTGGCCTGACGGGCGCGCGGGCTCTGCTTCACCCATTCGAGCTCGCGCTGGAGCGTGCGCTGACGCGCGGCTTCCTGCCGGCCTTCCTGCTCCAGCCGCTTCTGCTTCTGTTCGAGCCAGCCGGAATAGTTGCCCTGATAGGGAATGCCCTGGCCGCGGTCGAGTTCGAGAATCCAGCCGGCAACCTCGTCGAGGAAGTAGCGGTCGTGCGTTACCGTGACCACGGTGCCGGGATAGTCCGCCAGGAAGCGCTGCAGCCAGGCCACCGATTCGGCGTCGAGGTGATTGGTGGGTTCATCGAGCAAGAGCAGGTCGGGCTTTTGCAGCAGCAAGCGGCACAGCGCGACACGGCGGCGCTCGCCACCCGAAAGCTTGGCGACGTCGGAATCGCCGGGCGGACAGCGCAGCGCATCCATGGCGATGTCGACCGTGCGTTCGAGTTCCCAGCCGTTGACCGCGTCGATCTTTTCCTGGAGCTCGGCCTGCTCGGCAAGCAGCGTGTTCATTTCGTCGTCGGACAGACTTTCGCCCAGCTTGGTGCTGACTGCTTCGAAGCGCTCGAGCAGCGTCTTGATCGCGCCAAGGCCGTCGGTGACGTTGCCGGCGACTGTCTTCTTGGGATCGAGCGTCGGTTCCTGCGGCAGGTAACCGACCGTGACGCCTTCGGCGGCCCAGCCCTCGCCAGCGAAGTCTTGGTCGAGACCGGCCATGATGCGCAACAGCGTGGATTTGCCCGCACCGTTGGCGCCGAGTACGCCGATCTTGGCGCCGGGCAGGAACGACAGCCAGATGTCCTTCAACACCTCGCGCCCGCCGGGAAAGGTCTTACTCAGACCTTTCATCACATAGATGTACTGATAGGCGGGCATGGAAACTCCGGCGAAGGGTGGAAAGCGCGCGGTTTGGAGAGTGAAGCGTGGTGGGCCCGGCAGGATTCGAACCTGCGACTACACCGTTATGAGCGGCGCGTTCTAACCGCTGAACTACGGGCCCGCGCCAATGTAAGCGGCGGGCCCGAGTCCCGTCATCAGGTATCGAGGAACGAACGCAGCTTGCGCGAGCGGCTGGGGTGCTTGAGCTTGCGCAGTGCCTTGGCCTCGATCTGGCGGATGCGCTCGCGAGTGACCGAGAATTGCTGGCCGACTTCCTCGAGCGTGTGGTCGGTGTTCATGCCGATGCCGAAGCGCATACGCAGCACGCGCTCTTCGCGCGGCGTCAGCGAGGCGAGAACGCGGGTGGTGGTTTCGCGCAGATTGCCGTGAATCGCAGCATCCAGCGGCAGCACCGCGTTTTTGTCCTCGATGAAATCGCCGAGATGCGAATCTTCCTCATCGCCGATCGGCGTCTCGAGGCTGATCGGCTCCTTGGCGATCTTGAGGACTTTGCGCACCTTTTCCAACGGCATGCCGAGCTTCTCGGCGAGTTCTTCCGGCGCCGGCTCGCGGCCGATTTCGTGCAGCATCTGGCGCGACGTGCGCACCAGCTTGTTGATCGTCTCGATCATGTGCACCGGGATGCGGATCGTGCGCGCCTGGTCGGCGATCGAGCGCGTGATTGCCTGTCGGATCCACCACGTCGCATAGGTCGAGAACTTGTAACCGCGGCGGTATTCGAACTTATCGACCGCCTTCATCAGGCCGATATTGCCTTCCTGGATCAGATCGAGGAATTGCAGGCCGCGGTTGGTGTATTTCTTGGCGATCGAGATGACCAGCCGCAGATTGGCCTCGACCATCTCTTTCTTGGCGCGCGACGCTTCGCGCTCACCGCGCTGGACGGTGCCGACGATACGGCGGAATTCCGCCGGCGGCACGCCCGCCTCGGCGGCGATGGCGGCGATCTCGGCGCGCAGGTTCTTGACCTCGGCGACATGCTTGGAAATCAGATTCGTCCAACCCTTGCCGTGCAGCCGGCGAACGCGCGAGACCCAGTCGGGCTGGAGCTCGAAACCCAGATGGTGTTGGAGAAAATCGGGGCGCTTGATGCCCGAGTGCTCGGCCAGCCGCAGCAGCTTGCCGTCGCCCGATTGCAGGCGGCGGTTGAGCGAATAGAGCTGTTCGACGAGATATTCGATGCGCGCGTTGTTGAGATGGACGTTGTCCATCGCCTTGACCATCTCGGCGCGCAGCTTTTCGTAGCGCCGCTCGCCCGGCTTGCCGATCTCGTCGCCCCCCTTGAACGCCGCCAGCCGCGATTCCTGGAGCTTGTGCAGACGCTTGTAGAGTTGGGCGATTTCATCGAGATTCTTGAGGACGCCGGGCTTCAGCGTCTCTTCCATCGCCGCGAGTGAGATCGAGCCCTCTTCGCCCTCGCCGTCGCCGCCTTCAGGCGACGCGCCTTCCGGCGGCGATTCCTCGCCGTCGTTATCGCCGGCGGCAGCTTCGGCTTCGTCCTCATCCTCGCCTTCGGCGGCGGTAGCGTCGAACTTGCCCCCGTACGTGGCGTCGAGATCGACGACGTCGCGCAGCAGCATCTTCCCTTCCATCAGCGCGTCGCGCCAGCCGATGAGCGCGCGCATGGTGAGCGGGCTTTCGCACAGCCCGCCGATCATCATCTCACGGCCGGCTTCGATGCGCTTGGCGATGGCGATTTCGCCCTCGCGCGACAACAGCTCGACCGAACCCATCTCGCGCAGATACATGCGCACCGGATCGTCGGTGCGGCCGATATCGGCATCGTCGAGATTGCCGCCGGTACGAGCTTCAGTTTCTTCCCCGTCGCTTTCCTTATCCTTGGCCTGGGCCTCTTCGGCCTCTTCGTTCTCGACGACGTTGACGCCGAGCTCGGACAGCATGGTCATCGTGTCCTCGATCTGCTCGGAGGACACCTGCTCGGGCGGCAGCGCAGCGTTGATCTCGTCGTAGGTGACGTAACCGCGCTCCTTGCCCTTGGCGACCATCTTCTTGATGGCGGCGGAGACGGTGTCGAGCAGCGGCGCATCGGCCGCTTCCTCGCGCGCTTCGGAGGTCTCGCTCGTCGAATTCGTCTTGCTCGCCATGTCGGTTCGCCTTCGCGTCATTTAAAATCTGTCGCCGCTCAACCCAGATCGCCGCTCACATCGTCGTCCTTCGCCTGGCTCGCATGCAGCATCTCTTGGAGATGCCGCAGACGTGCGAGGGTTTCCTCGTTGGTGTCGACGGCGAGGTGGCGTTCCGCTTCGGCAATCTGCGTCAAAAGGCACTGCTGCTCATACCGCCGTTTGATGTCGACCCACCCCGATCGCACCACTTCGACATCCGCACCGACCCTCGCAAAACGGGCAAATTCCAAGACGCGCGGAGAGAGGATTCGTTCCACCACGGGCCCGAATCCATCGCGAGTTAGGTGGCCTTTCAAGGTCTCTGCGTCAAGGGCGGGATTGCGCTGGTGCAGTTCTAGGATTTTGCGGGAAAGACTGTCAAGTTTTCCGGTGCCGGGAAGATCAAATTGCGCAAGTTCTTCAGCGGCTTCGGCCAATAAAAAGGGATGATTGAGCACATAGGCGAGCAAGATTTCGCCGAGCGCCGGCAACTGATTTTCCGG
>JAGWIH010000162.1 GCA_028866355.1 Alphaproteobacteria bacterium | reverse complement strand
GGGTCGAGGTCGCCAACGCCCGCCGCCTGTTCACCGAACGGGACTGGCCGGTGATCGATGTAACCCGGCGCTCGATCGAGGAAACCGCCGCGGCCGTGCTCAAACTGCTCGCGCGGAAACGGGGCATCGAAGACGCATGAAACCGCCCGAGCTGGTGCTGGCTTCGGCAAGCCCGACGCGTGCCCGGCTGCTGACCGAAGCCGGCCTCAAGCCGACGATCGAGCCGGCCGACATCGACGAAGCGCCCATTAAAGCGGCGTGCAAGGCCGATGGCGCCGACGCCGGCACCTGCGCTCTCAAGCTCGCCGAGGCCAAAGCGCAACGCGTCGCCAGCCGCATGCCGGGTGCGTTGGTGCTCGGTGCCGACCAGATCCTGGTCTGTAACGGGCAATGGTTCGACAAGCCGGCCGACCGTACGGCGGCGCGCAGCCAACTGATCGTGCTACGCGGCCAGCGTCACGTGCTGGCGACGGCCGCCGTGCTGGTCAGGAACGGCGCCGTGGTCTGGCATGCGCTCGAGCAGCCGGCGCTGACCATGCGCCGCTTCAGCGACGAATTCCTCGACGCCTATCTCGCGGCCGCTGGCGATGCCGTGCTTGCTTCGGTCGGCGCCTATCAGATCGAAGGCAGCGGCATCCAGCTCATGGCGGCGGTCGACGGCGATCATTTCGCGATCTTGGGCCTGCCGCTGTTGCCGCTGCTCGATTTCCTGCGCGAAAGCGGGGTGCTCGCGCCATGATGAGGGCGTGCGTCATGGGCTGGCCGATCGCGCATTCGCTGTCGCCGGCGTTGCACGGCTACTGGCTCAAGGCCCACGGCATCGCCGGCGAATATTCGCGTTTGGCCGTGCAGCCGGCCGAGCTGCCGGCGGCCCTCGCACGACTCAAGACCGACGGCTGGCGCGGATGCAACCTGACGATCCCGCATAAAGAGGCGGCGCTGGCGCAGCTCGATCGCGTCGATACGGCCGCGCGCCGCATCGGCGCGGTCAACACCATTGCAGTCGAAAACGGCAAGCTCGCCGGCTTCAATACCGACGGCTTCGGCTTCATCGAGAATCTGCGCGCCGCGGTGCCGGATTTCGACGCCAAAGCCGGGCCGGCGGTTGTGCTCGGCGCGGGCGGCGCGGCGCGCGCCATCATCGACGCGCTCGGCGCCGCGGGCGCGCCGGTGATCCGCCTTGCCAACCGCTCGTTCGACCGCGCCCGCACGCTCGCGCGCAATTTCGGTGGCGCGATCGAGCCGGTGCCGTGGGACCAACGCGCAACGGCGCTCGACGGCGCGGCGCTGCTCGTCAACGCCACCAGCCTCGGCATGGACAAGAATCCGCCGCTCGCGCTCGATCTCGCCCGACTGCCGAAAACGGCGGTGGTGAACGACATCGTCTATGCGCCGCTCGAAACCGCGCTGCTCAAGGCGGCGAAGGCGCGCGGCAACCGGACGGTCGACGGACTCGGCATGCTGCTGCACCAAGGCCGGCCCGGCTTTGAATTGTGGTTCGGCGTACGGCCCGCCGTGACGCCGGCGTTGCGCGCGGCGGTGCTGGCGGCGATGCGGTAAGGCGATGAAAATCCTCGGCCTCACCGGCGGCATCGGCATGGGTAAAAGCACCGCGGCGGCGCTGCTGACCGATCTCGGCGTGCCGGTTTACGACGCCGATCGCGCGGTGCATGCGTTGCTCGCGCCGGGCGGCGCGGCGGTGAAGGCGGTCGTCCGCGCCTTTCCGGCGGCGAAAGCCGGCAAAGGCGTGTCGCGTCCGAAGCTCGGCAAGTTGGTGTTCGGCAAGCCCACCGCCCTCAAGCGTCTCGAGGCGATCCTCCATCCGCTGGTGAGGCGGCAGGAAAAAGCTTTTTTGCGCCGGATGCGCGCGCACCGCGCGCCGCTGGTGGTGCTCGATATCCCGTTGCTCTACGAAACCGGCGGCGATCGCCGCTGCGACGCCGTCGCGGTGGTGTGGGCGCCGGCGGCGCTGCGACGCCAACGCGTGCTGCGCCGACCGGGCATGGACGCCAAACGATTGCACGCCGTCCTGGCGCAACAACTGCCCGACCGCGTCAAGCGCGCGCGCGCCGATTTCACCGTGCCGTCCGGTCTCGGCCGTGCGGTGACGCGGCGCGCGCTGGCGCGCATCGTCGCGACGCTGCAAGCGCCTTGCGGCGGCGAATCCGACCGTTCAGACTAAGGCGCAATGCGCGAGATCATACTCGACACCGAAACCACCGGCCTCGATCCGGCCGACGGGCATCGCATCGTCGAGATCGCTTGCATCGAGCTGCACAATCACCTGCCGACCGGCAAGGTGTTCCACCGTTACGTCAATCCCGAGCGGGCGATGACCGCCGAAGCCGAAGCGATCCACGGCCTGGGCGACGAATTCCTGCGCCGGCATGAGCCGTTCGCTTCGATCGCCGCCGCGTTTGTCGCGTTCGTCGGCGACGCGCAGATCGTCGCGCACAACGCGGCCTTCGATCTCGGGTTCATCAACGCCGAACTCAAACGGCTCGAATTGCCGCCATTCGTTGGCCCGGTCGTCGACACGCTCGACATGGCGCGCAAGCGCTTTCCCGGCGCGCCGGCCAGCCTCGACGCGCTCTGCCGCCGCTTCGCGATCGATCTATCGACGCGCGACAAGCACGGCGCCAAGCTCGATTGCGAGCTGCTGGCCAAGGTGTATCTCGAGCTGGTCGGCGGCCGGCAGTCAGCGCTCGATCTCGGCGCCCAGGCGGTGAAGGCGGCGCTGCGCGCCGCCAGCGAACGACCGGCGCGGGCGCCGCGGCTTTATGCGCCGAGCGCCGACGAACGCGCCAGCCACGCCGCGCTGGTGGCGAAACTCAAAGCGCCGATCTGGCAGAATTAGGCGTTGGCCGCCGGCGCTTCCGGCTGCGTCGCCGCTTGGCGGCGCAGCAGCTCGCTGAAATTGATCGGCTGCATGAACACCGGCGGGAAGCCGCCATCGCGCGTCGCGTCGGCGACGATGGCGCGCGCGAACGGGAACAACAGCCGCGGCGTCTCGACCAAGAGCGCCTGCGGCATGTCCTCCTGGCGGATGTTGGTCAGCGTCACGGCCGCGCCATAGGCGAGCTCGACGACGAACAGCGTCTCGTTCTGCGCGGTGGCGCGCGCATGAATGACGAGCACGACTTCGTAACGGTCGCCGCCCAGCGCGCCGGCGCGGACGTCGACATTGACCTGCAGGTCGGGGGTTTGCGGCTGCATCAGGCTCAACGGCGCGCGCGGATTCTCGAACGAAAGGTCCTTGATGTACTGCGCGTTGATCGTCAGCGCGCGGTTCGGCTCGGCCTCGTCCGCGCCGGCCGCCGCCGCGCCCGCGCCATTGTCTTTGTCGGCCATCGTCAGCCTCGCCTAAATTCGACGTTATTCCTGTAACGCGGTCGCTACCATGGATCGCCCACGGGGCACAACCGGCAACCTTGCCCTTTTGCCGTCACGGGCCTATCTAGCAACCATGAACGGCGGCGATTTCCAGATCTTCGAGATCATCATTTTCGCGGCGGTCGCGGGCTTCCTGCTGGTGCGGCTGCGCAGCGTGCTCGGCCGCCGCACGGGCACCGAGAAGCGCGTCGATCCGTTCGCACCGCGTCCGGCGCCGCCGCCGCGCCCGTCGCCGTTCGCCGCGCCTGGCACTTCCCAGGGGCCGGTGATCGAAGGCCAAGCGACGCCCGTTGCCAACGCGCCCGCTCCGACCAAGACCCCGGGCGACGGCGCGATCAAGACCGCGGATCCTTCATTCGACGAGAGCGCGTTCCTCAAAGGCGCGCGCGCCGCATTCACAATCGTGGTCAACGCCTTTGCCGCCGGCGACGTCGCCGCGCTCAGGCCGTTGCTCGCGCCCGACGTGCTCGACAGCTTCGTCGGCGCGATCAAGGCGCGCGGCGGCAGCAAGCTGCCGAGCCCGCTGGTCGGCATCAAGAGCGCGGAAATTGTCGACAGCGCCATCGAGGGCGCGACCGCGTTGGTCACGGTCAAATTCGTCTCCGACCAGAACGCCGAGGGCAACGCCGTCGACGAGCATGTCGACAGCTGGACCTTCTCGCGGCCGGTCCGGACGCGCGATCCCAACTGGACGTTGATCGCGACTTCGGCGCCGCATGGCTGATGACCGGTCGCGGCGTCGCGCCGCAACCGCCGCCGGCCTGCTGTTGTTTTTGCTGTTGAGCGCGTGTGCGCCGAAAGCACCGCCCCCGCCGCATCTTGAACTGACCCGCGCCGCGTTTTCCGATCTGCCCGGCTGGCGCGACGGCAATCAGGCTGCTTCGCTGCCGGCGTTGCTGCGCTCCTGTGCGGCGCTGGCGAAGCTGCCGGATGACGCCAAGCTCGGCGTCGGCGGCTTAGCGCGCGACTGGCGCAAGCCCTGCGCCGAAGCTGCTTCGCTCGACCATCCAACCGACGCGGCGGCGCGGCAATTTTTCGAAAGCGCCTTCGCGCCGTACGCCATGACGGACAACGGCAAGAGCGACGCGCTGGTGACCGGCTATTACGAGCCGGAGATTTCCGCCGCGCGCCAAAAGAGCGCGCGCTTCGACGTACCGATCCTGGCGCGCCCGCCGGACCTGGTCGGCGTATCGCTCGGCGATTTCCGGCCGTCGTGGCGCGGCGAACGCATCGCCGGCCGCGTCGTCGACGGCAAGCTCGTGCCTTATTGGACGCGTGCCGAGATCGAAGCCGGCGCGCTCGATCGATTCCATCTGGCGCTGTTCTACGCCACCGATCCGACCGACCTGTTCTTTCTCCAGATCCAGGGCTCGGGCCGCGTGCGCCTGCCGGACGGAACCGCCATCGAGATCGGGTATGACGGTGAAAACGGCCGCGCCTATGTCGCGCTCGGCCGGATCCTGGTCAAACGCGGGGCGATGACACTCGATCAGGTCTCGATGCAGTCGATCGAAACCTGGCTGCGTGCGCATCCGGCCGACGCCAAGGCGCTGATGGACGAAAACCCGTCTTACGTTTTCTTTCGTGTGCTCGCCGGCGGCGCGCCTTTGGGTTCTGAAGGCGTTGCCCTCACGTCGCAGCACAGCGTTGCGGTCGATCCGCGCTTCGTGCCGCTGGGCCTGCCGCTTTGGCTCGACGTCGCGCAGGGTGAAACGGTGACGCGCCGGTTGGCCGTGGCGCAAGACACTGGCGCCGCCATCAAAGGGCCGTTGCGCGCCGACTTGTTCTGCGGCACCGGCGCGAGCGCCGCGGCCCAGGCCGGGCCGTTGCGGGCCACGGGCCGTCTGTTCTTACTTCTGCCTCAAATCGGCGTTACCGAGGGATGAGCGGCCGTTTCCGGTCCTAGAATTACCGTCGGCGAATAACGAACTATAATGGCGCGGCTTTCCGTTGTGTCTGGGGACGCGCCGCAATCTAGGCGCGCGAGGAGTGTTCCCGATGTTGAAGCGAATCTGGCTTAAATCCGTCTTGGCGGTCGTCGCGGTCGTTTTTGGTGGCAGCTTGGCCTTGGCACCGGCGCCAGCCGCTGCGCGGGTCTTCGTCCATGTCGGCGTGCCGTTCTGCTGCGGCCCCTACTATTATTATCCGCCGCCGCCGGTTTATTACGCCCCGCCGGTCTATTATGCCCCGCCGCCGGTCGTCTATACGCCGCCGCCCGCGCCAACCCCGGTCGCGCCGCAAGCGCAGACT
>JAGWIH010000161.1 GCA_028866355.1 Alphaproteobacteria bacterium | reverse complement strand
CGCGCGCCCGCCAGCTCGAGCAAATTGTGCGTCAGGCCGCAAAGGACCGAGCCGACGGTGAACACGGCGATCGCGGCGCGGAACACCGTGCGCGCGCCGAACCGGTCGGCGACCCAGCCGCTGATCGGGATGAAGATGGCGAGGCTGATCATGTAGACGGTCACGCCGAGGCTGAGCCGCGCCGGCGTGTCGCCGAAGGATGCCGCCATGGTCGGCAAGGCGGTGGTGATCACCGTGCCGTCGAGGTTTTCCATGAACAGGCCGCAGGCGACGATCAGGGCGACGACCATCGGCCGGGTGACGAAACCGGACATGCGCAACGATGTTAACCGACCGCGCCGGCCAGCGCCGCCGCTCTTTGCGGATGGGGCCATTCGCAACGGCTTTGTGGCACCGCGGAAGCGACTCGCGTATATCTCGACCGCGCATGCTCGCAGACGCCACCACCGCCACGGCGCGGCCCCTCTCCCCGCGCAAGCAGCGCCTGCGCGAGATTTCCGACCGCTGGGCGCCCGAGCGCGACGCGTTCATCGCCAAGAACCGCGCCTTCCATGACGACGACCGCCGCTATCTCGGATTCCTGATTCCGCAAGGCTTGCGCGTGCTTGAGATCGGCTGCGGCACCGGCGGGCTGCTGGCCGCGCTGAAGCCGGAGAAAGGCGTCGGCGTCGACATCTCGAAGCCGATGATCGCGCGGGCGCGTGCCGCCCATCCGGCGCTCGATTTCGTCGTCGGCGACATCGAGGATCCAGCGACGATCGCCGGCCTGCCAGGCCCGTTCGACGTCATCGTCGTCGCCGATGCCATCGGCATGCTCGACGATTGCCAGGGGACGTTCCAAAGCCTGCTGGCGCTGTGCCGTCCCGACACGCGCCTTGTCATCGCCTATCACAATTATCTGTGGGAGCCGGTGCTGCGACTGGCCGAAATCTTCAAGCTGCGCATGCCCGAGCCGCTGACCAACTGGCTGCGGCCGGCGGACATCGCCAACCTTCTCGAGCTGGCGGGGTTCGAGCCAGTGCGCACCGAATGGCGCCAGCTGATCCCCAAGCGGCTGTTCGGCATCGGCACACTGATCAACCGCGTGATCGCGACGCTGCCGTTCATTCGTAAACTGTGCCTGCGGCACTATCTGGTGGCGCGACCGCGACCGAGCGGCGAGCGCGAGAACCTATCGGCGAGCGTCATCGTGCCGTGCCGCAACGAACGCGGCAACGTTCCGGCGATCGTCGCGCGCATTCCGCAATTCTGCGACGACATCGAAATCGTCTTCGTCGAAGGCGGCAGCAGCGACGGAACCTGGGACGAGATCGTGCGCGTCAAGGCCGCCAATCCCGGACGCGACATCAAGCTGTTCAAGCAAGACGGAAGGGGCAAAGGCGACGCGGTACGCAAAGGCTTCGCGCACGCGCGCGGCGACATGTTGATGATCCTCGACGCCGATATGACGACGGCGCCGGAAGAGCTGCCGAAATTCTATGCTCCGCTCGCCGCCGGCTACGGTGAATTCATCAACGGCACGCGGCTAGTCTATCCGCTGGAGCACGATTCGATGCGGCTCATCAACCGCATCGGTAACCACCTGTTCTCGCTGTTGTTCACCTGGCTGCTCAATCAGCGCTTCACCGATACGCTCTGCGGCACCAAGGCGCTTCGGCGGCAGCATTACGAGCGCATCGCCAAGGGCCGTGCCTATTTTGGCGAATTCGACCCGTTCGGCGATTTCGATCTCATCTTCGGTGCGTCGAAACTTTCACTCAAAGTCGTCGAAGTGCCTGTCCGTTACGCCGCCCGCACCTATGGCACGACCAATATCTCACGGTTCCGCCACGGCTGGCTGCTGCTGCGCATGGTGGGGTTCGCGTTCTGGAAGCTTAAAGTGCTGCCGTAGCGGGACCGGTGGGCGCGGCGTGGGCGCAGACCGTGGTCGCCGGAACACACCTTTACGCAATGTGACGATTGGCGAAGGCGCCGCCCTTCCGCACCGCGCCGGCTTTGCCCTATATAGATGAGCCAGCTCGCCGCGCCGTCCCTAGCGGCGCGCTTCATGCTTCTGGTCCATGCACAACGCGGTCATCATTATCGTTTTTCTGCTGACCTATGTCGGCATGGCCGCCGGGCGCCTGCCCTGGCTGTCGGTGGACCGCACGGGCATCGTGCTGCTTGGTTTCGTCGCCTTGCTGGCCAGTCAGCAGGTTACCCTGGACGAGCTCGGCTCCAGCATCGACGCGCCGACGTTGGTGCTCCTGTTCGGATTGATGATCATTTCGGCGCAGTTCGTCGCGTCGGGCTTCTTCGAAATCTGCTGCGACTGGCTGATGGCGCAAAGCGACGACCCGGCCGTTCTGCTCGGCCTGACGGTCGTGGTTTGCGGCGTGTTGTCGGCGTTCTTGGTCAACGACTTGGTTGCGTTCACCATGGCGCCGCTGCTGATCGCCGGCGCACAGGCGCGCAATCTCGATCCGCGGCCATTCCTCATCGCGCTCATCGGCGCGAGCAACGCCGGCTCCGCCGCGACCTTCATCGGCAACCCACAGAACATCCTGATCGGCCAGATGGGCGGCTTGAGCTTCCACGGCTTCCTCATCGCCTGCCTGGTACCGGCGCTAGTCGGGCTCGGCTGCGTCTACGGCGTCGTCTGGATGATGTGGCGCGACCGCATCGGCGCGACCGAATTGGCGGCAAGCCAGGCCGCGGTCGATTTGCCGCGCCATCCGCACGACCGCAACCAGACAATCAAGGGCCTGATCGCACTCGGTGCGATGCTGATCCTGTTCGCGACGCCGCTGCCGCGCGAGATCGGCGGCATGCTCATCGCCGCGGTGCTGTTGTCGAACCGCAAGTTCACCAGCCGCACGATGATCGCCGCGGTCGACTGGCCGCTGGTGCTGCTGTTCCTCTGCCTGTTCGCCGTCACCGGCACGCTCGCCGATACGGGCATACCGTTTTCGGCGTTGTCGGGCCTGCAGTCCATTGGCTTGGGCCCCGACAGCTTGATCGTGCTGACGCCATTGACGCTGGTGATGAGCAACGTCATCGGCACGGTGCCGTGGGTCATGTTCCTGATGCAGATCTGGCCGAGCCCGCCGGCGGGCGAGCTTTACGGCCTGGCGCTGATCACGTCGCTCGCTAGCAACTTGCTGCTGCTGGGCTCCGTCGCCAACGTCATCGTCGTTGAACGCGCCAAGACGCTGGGCATCCGGCTGTCGAACGCGGAATATGCACGTGCTGCCGTGCCGTTCACGCTGCTGTCGCTGGTCTTCGCGGTGCTGTGGCTCAAATGGACCGGCGCCATGACCTGGCTGCCGGTCGGAAACTAGGCGCGCCCTAGACCGAGAAGTATTTGGCCTGCGGATGCAGGACGACGATCGCCGAGGTCGACTGCTCGGGATCGAGCTGGTCCTCTTCGGTGAGGCTGACGCCGATTTCCTGCGCCCGGAGGAGCGTCAGCAACTGCCGCTGCTGCGCCAGATCAGGGCAGGCGGGATAGCCGAACGAATAACGACTGCCGCGATATTCCTGGCGCAACAGGCCTTCGATGTCGCGCGCCTCCTCGGCGGCGAAACCCATCTCAGCGCGGATGCGCTGATGCAGATATTCGGCGAGCGCCTCGGCCATCTCGACCGACAATCCGTGCAGATAGAGATAGTCCTTGTAGCGGTTGTCGGCGAACCATTGCCGCGCGACTTCCGACGCACCGCGGCCCATGGTGACGACCTGAAGCGCGACCACGTCGCGCTCGTTGGCGGTGATGTCACGGAAGAAATCGGCGATGCACAGGCCACCGGGCTTGTTCTGGCGCGGAAACGAGAACCGCGCCGTCTCGTTGCCGCTGTCGGGATCGTAGAGCACGAGTTCGTCGCCCGTCGACGCGCACGGCCAATAGCCGTAGGTCGCTTGCGGCACCAGGATGTCCTCCTTGGCGACGCGCTCGAACAATTCGTTGAGCACCGGCCGCAATTCCTGCTTCGCCCAGGCCTTGAATTCGTCGAGGGTGCGGCCTTGTTTGCGGAAACCCCAGTGGAATTGATAGAGCATGCGCTCGTTGAGATAGGGCACGATCGTCTTGAGCGGCACGCGCGCGATGGTGCGCGGGCCCCAGAACGGCGGGTGTGGCACCGCGACGCCGCGCGCGAGTTCAGCGCGGCGCAGGCGGATTTCCTCGAGGTCGAGCGGACGCAAAACGCGCGGCTCGGCAGCGCGGCCCAGACGGCGCGACTGGTTGACCGGCCGGTCCTTGTTCTTTTCGCGCTGCGCCGCAACGGTGCTGGAGAACGTGCCGTTGACGACGTTGTTCATCAACGCCAAGCCTTCGAACGCATCGCGGGCATAGGCAACCGCGCCCGTGGCATAGGCCTTGGTGCAATCCTCCTCGACATAGCGGCGGGTCAATGCCGCGCCGCCGAGAATGACCGGCAGGCCGAGGCCGCGCCGGGTCATCTCTTCGAGATTTTCGCGCATCACCACGGTCGATTTGACGAGCAAGCCCGACATGCCGACGGCGTCGGCGCTGTGGCTTTCGGCGGCTTCGAGAATCGAGTTGAGCGGCTGCTTGATGCCGAGGTTGACGACCTTGTAGCCGTTGTTGGTCAATAGAATGTCGACGAGGTTCTTGCCGATATCGTGCACGTCGCCCTTCACCGTCGCCAGCACGATCGTGCCTTTCTCAGCACCTTCGATCCGCTCCATATGCGGCTCGAGATAGGCGACGGCGGCCTTCATCGTCTCCGCCGACTGCAGGACGAAAGGCAGCTGCATCTTGCCGGCGCCGAACAGCTCGCCGACGGTTTTCATGCCTTCGAGCAGGATGTTGTTGATGATATCGAGCGGCCCCATGCGCGTGAGCGCCGCCTCGAGATCGGCTTCGAGACCGGAGCGGTCGCCGTCGACAATGCGCGCTTTGAGCCGCTCTTCGAGCGACACCGGCCGCTCCTTTTTTTCCGCCTTCGCTTCGGTACGGTTCTCGTACAGCGCGATGAACGCGTGCAATGGATCGTAGCCCGGCTTGCGCCGGTCGTAGATCAGATCGAGCGCGGTTTGCGCCTCGTTCTCGGGAATGCGATGGAACGGCACGATCTTGGAAACGTGCAGGATGGCGCCGGTCATCCCGCGCTTCAGCGCCTCTTCGAGAAACACGGAATTGAGCACGCTGCGTGCCGCCGGCGCCAGGCCGAATGAGATGTTCGATAGGCCGAGGATGATCTGACATTCGGGCAGCACCTTGGCGATGCCCTCGATCGCCTCGAGCGTCTCGAGGCCGAGGCGGCGATCATCCTCGTTGCCGGTACAGATGGTGAAGGTGAGCGGATCGAACAGCAGATCCGATGGCGCCAGGCCGAGCTTGACGCTCGCCAGCTCGTGGATGCGCTGGGCGACCGCAATCTTGCGCGCCGCCTCC
Organism: Alphaproteobacteria bacterium; assembly: GCA_028866355.1. Lineage (GTDB taxonomy): Bacteria > Pseudomonadota > Alphaproteobacteria > ATCC43930 > CGMCC-115725 > REEB95. Next base: position 246 of record JAGWIH010000161.1, on the reverse strand, counting down.
TTGGCCATGCCCTCTTCGTCGATGGTCAAGGCGATGCACGCGGCGCCAAAACGTTTGGCCAAACGCACCTTCTTTTCGAGCGTCTCTTCGCCATCCTCGAGATTGATCGAGTTGATGATCGGCTTGCCGCCATAAAGCTTGAGCGCCGCTTCGAGCACCGGCAGCTCGGTCGTGTCGATGGACAGCGGCGCGTTGACGCCGTTGGTAAGCTTGGTCATCGCCGCGCTCATGTCGGCCACCTCGTCG
>JAGWIH010000160.1 GCA_028866355.1 Alphaproteobacteria bacterium | reverse complement strand
ACCGGCTCAACATCACCTACAACCGCTCGCGTCAGGCCGCCATCACCAAGGAACTGATCGAGATCATTTCGGGCGCCGAGGCGCTCTAGGGGAAGCATCATGGCCAAGAACAACACCGGCACCGTCGCGCAGGTCATCGGCGCCGTCGTCGACGTCAAATTCGAGGGCGAGCTGCCGTTCATCCTCAACGCGCTCCATGTGCAGAACCAGGGCAAGACCCTGGTGCTCGAAGTCGCGCAGGAGCTCGGCGAGAACACGGTGCGCGCCGTCGCCATGGACACCACCGACGGCCTGGTGCGCGGCGCCGAGGTGATCGATACCGGCGGCCCGATCCGCGTGCCGGTCGGACCGGAAACGCTCGGCCGCATCCTCAACGTCATCGGCGAGCCGGTCGACGAGCGCGGTCCGGTCAAGACCAAGACGACCTCGCCGATCCACAAGCCGGCGCCCGAGTTCATCGATCAGTCGACCGAAGCCGAGATTCTGGTCACCGGCATCAAGGTGGTCGACCTGCTGGCGCCTTACGCGCGCGGCGGCAAGGTCGGCCTCTTCGGCGGCGCCGGCGTCGGCAAGACCGTCATCATCATGGAATTGATCAATAACATCGCCAAGGCGCACGGCGGCTATTCGGTCTTCGCCGGCGTTGGCGAGCGCACGCGCGAGGGCAACGATCTCTATCACGAGATGATGGAATCGAAAGTCATCATCCCCGACGGTCCGGGCTCCAAGGCAGCGCTGGTCTACGGCCAGATGAACGAGCCGCCGGGTGCCCGCGCGCGTGTCGGCCTCACTGGCCTGACGTTGGCGGAGTATTTCCGCGATGAGGAAGGCCAGGACGTGCTGTTCTTCGTCGACAACATCTTCCGCTTCACCCAGGCGGGTTCGGAAGTGTCGGCGCTCCTGGGTCGCATTCCATCGGCGGTCGGCTATCAGCCGACCCTCGCCACCGACATGGGCGCGCTGCAAGAGCGCATCACTACGACCAAGAAGGGTTCAATCACCTCGGTGCAGGCGATTTACGTGCCGGCGGACGATTTGACCGATCCGGCGCCGGCCACCTCGTTCGCGCATCTTGACGCGACGACGGTGCTGTCGCGCCAGATCGCCGAACTCGGCATCTATCCGGCGGTCGATCCCCTGGATTCCACGTCTCGGATGTTGGACCCGCGCGTCGTCGGCGAGGAACACTACAAGGTCGCGCGCGACGTGCAGCGCGTGCTGCAAACCTACAAGTCGCTACAAGACATCATCGCCATTCTCGGCATGGACGAGCTGTCGGAGCAGGACCGGCTCACCGTCGCCCGGGCGCGCAAGATCCAGCGGTTCCTGTCACAGCCCTTCCACGTCGCCGAAGTCTTCACCGGCACGCCGGGCGTGTTCGTGAAGCTCGAGGACACGATCAAGGGCTTCAAGGGCATCGTCGCCGGCGAATACGACGAATTGCCGGAAAGCGCCTTCTACATGGTCGGTACCATCGACGAGGCGGTCGCTAAGGCCAAGAAGATGGCGGCGGAGGCGGCGTAAAGCGGGATGGTCGATAAGGTTAAATTCGAGCTGGTTTCGCCCGAAAAGCTGCTGCTCTCGGAAGACGTCGCCATGGTCGTTGTGCCGGGCGGCGAGGGCGATTTCGGCGTGCTACCCGGCCATTCGCTGCTCATCTCGACGGTGCGGCCGGGTATCATCGACGTCTATGCCGACGACCAGCGCAGCGTGTCGCAGCGGATTTTCGTCTCGGGCGGCTTTGCCGAAGTGACGGCCGAACGTTGCACCGTGCTCGCCGACGAGGCGCTGCCGGTCGGCGAGATTGATCGCGCCGCGACTGAAGCCGAGATCAAGGACGCGGAAAGCCGCCACGCCAGTCTCAAGGATCAGGCCGCGCGCGCGACCGGCGACGACAAGAACGAGACTCTGGCGCAACTGCGTGCCGCCGAGCGCCGTCTCGCTGCGGTCCAGGCCAAGCTCGATGCCCTGCGGGCGACCGCACACTGATCCAGCGATTCCACCGAAATAGGCGTGCGCCGGCGACGACGTTATAATCACGGGCGAGGAGCTTGCCCGTGAGTCATTGGACGCTGAACGATATTCCGTGGGATCGGTTCGATCCGGCGAAGGTCGAGCCGTCGATCCTGCGCCTTGCCAAGGCGGCAAGCCTCGTGGAGCAGAACGGCGCCGATTACACGCGCTATCTGTGCAACGTTTTTGCCGACGACGCCGAATTTCAGGATGCTGCCCGCATTTGGGGCCGTGAAGAGGTCCAGCACGGTGCCGCGCTCGGCCGCTGGTCGACGCTCGCCGATCCCTCGTTCGACCATGCCGCCGCGTGCGCGCGCTTTTCCGCCGGATTCCGTGTCGATCTCGATGCCGAACGTTCGATTCGCGGCTCGCGCGTTGGCGAGCTTGTCGCGCGCTGTATCGTCGAAACCGGCACCAGCAGCTATTACACGGCACTCGCCGAGGTGACGCAGGAGCCATTGCTACGCGCGATCTGTCACCGCATCGCCGCCGATGAGCTGCGGCATTACAAGTTGTTCTACACCCACATGAACCGCTATCTGGCGCGCGAGCGGTTGGGCCGCTGGCGCCGTCTGGGCGTCGCGCTCGGACGGATTCGCGAGTCCGAAGACGACGAGCTGTCCTATGCGTATTTCGTCGCCAATGAAGCGCCCGGTGCGGTTTACGACCGCCGGCGTGCCCATCGCGCGTACCTTTCGGCGGCGGCACGCGTCTACCGGCCGCATCATGTCGAACGTGTGGTGGCGATGACCTTCAAGGCGGTCGGCTTGAAGCCGCATGGCCGGCTCAATCTTCTGACGGCCGACATCGCGTGGCGGGCGTTGCGCCGCCGCGCCGCTGCCTAGCCGCTCGCGAGGACCGGCGCGAATTCCTCGAGCAGCGCGCGATAGAGCGTTTGCTTAAAATCGATGGCGATGGCCGGCAATTCGTCCGGCAGGATCCACTTCCAGGCGTCGAACTCGGGCAAGTGGGCGTCGAGGCGAATATCGACGTCGGTGCCGGTGAAGCGCATCACGAACCATTTCTGCGTCTGGCCGGCATAGCGCCCGCCCCAGATCGACGGGCGCAGGGCCGCCGGGAAGTCATAGCTGAGCCAATGCGCGCTTTCGGCGACGATCGTGGCCTTATTCGTGCCGACTTCTTCCTTGAGTTCGCGATAGGCCGCGACGACGGGCGTCTCGGCGCCATCGATGCCGCCTTGCGGCATCTGCCAGCCGTCACCGGTGCCCAGGCGGCGTCCGACGAAGATCCGGCGTTCGTTGTCGATCAACATGACGCCGACGCCGCGGCGATAGCCGGCGGGCGGCTTGGCGCTCCTCATGCCGCGCTACGCGCCGGCGTCAGTGCGCCGCCTTCGTCGGATGCTTCGGTCCGAATAACGCTAGGCCGCGCAGCATGTCGACGGCGCGGGCAAGCTGATAATCGTTGGCGCTACCGAAGGTCGCCGATTCGTCGCCGTCTTCGTTGGCTGGCGGCGTCGCGTTTTTATTCGGCGTCGCCGCAGGCTTTGTCGCCGGGGGTTTCGCAGCCTCTTGGTCGGTGTTCTTGAGCGCACCTTTGAGGTCGGCCTCGTGCAGCGCCGGGCCGGTCGCGATCTTTTCGATCTTGGCCGGCTCGACGACAATATCGGGCTCGATGCCGGTAGCCTGGATCGAGCGGCCGGACGGCGTGTAATAGCGCGCCGTCGTCAGCCGCATCGCACCATGACCCGGCAACTGGATGATGGTTTGGACCGAGCCCTTGCCGAAGCTGCGCATGCCGAGCAGAACGGCGCGGTGATGGTCCTTGAGCGCACCGGCGACGATTTCCGACGCCGAAGCCGAGCCGCCATTGATTAGCACCACCATCGGCAACCCCTTGCTGATGTCATTGCCGGGCTTGGCATCGAAGCGCTGGGCATCGTCAGGGTGCCGGCCGCGGGTCGACACGATCTCGCCCTGCGGAATGAAGTCGTTGGCGACGGCAACCGCTTGGTCAAGTAGGCCGCCGGGGTTGTTGCGCAGATCGAGCACGATTCCCGCGAGCTTGTTATGCGACTTGTCCATCAGCGATTTTATCGCTGCGTGCACGCCGCTGTCGGCCTGCTCGTTAAAGCTGCTGATGCGGATATAGCCGATATCGTTATCGATGAGCTGCGAACGGACGGATTGAACCTTGACGACAGCGCGCTTGATCGCGACGGTGAAGGGCGGCTGCGCGCCGCGCCGGATGATCAGCTTGATCTCGCTGCCGATGGGACCGCGCATCTTTGTGACGGCGTCATTGAGGCTCATGCCGGAAACCGGTTGGCCGTCGATGGCGACGATCAGATCGCCGGGCTTGAGGCCGGCCTTGGCCGCGGGTGTGCCGTCGATCGGCGACACGACCTTCACCAGACCATCTTCCATTGTCACTTCGATACCGAGGCCGCCGAATTCACCCTGGACCTGCACCTGCATCTCGGCGAAGTCCTTGGCGTTCATATAGCTCGAATGCGGGTCGAGCGAGGACAACATGCCGTTGATCGCAGCCTCGATCAGCTGCTCGTCCGAGACCTTGTCGACATAGTCGGCACGGACGCGCTCGAACACCTCGCCGAACAGATCGAGCTCGCGATAGGTGTCGGCATCGTGCTTCGGCGCCGATGTCGGGGGCGCGTCAGCCGATTGCGCCGCCGGAGCCAGCAGCCAGACGAGGATCGCAGCCGAAGCCGCTATATGACGGAAGCGCATCATCCATTTACCTTTTCATCGTGGATCGCCAACCACGGCAATGGGTTGATCGATTGCCCGTTATCGCGAAGCTCGAGGTAGAGATGGGGTCGAGGACCCGTTTGCGGCATGACCCCTATCGGCTCGCCTGCCACGAGCCATTGCCCGACACTTTGCTCGATATGATCGAGCCCAGCCAGGACAGAATAATAGCCGCCGCCGTGATCGATGATCAATATTCGGCCATAACCTTTGAACAGCCCGGCGTAAACCACCCGGCCGTCGAATGGGGCGACCACCTGCGCGCCAGGCCGCGTCTCGAAAGTCAGCCCCTTCGTGGTCATGCCGCCGGGTTGTGCTTCACCAAACCGTGAAATCAACAATCCGGTCGTCGGCACCGCCAAACGTCCTTTCGCTTGGGCGATCGGGCGGATGCCGGACGGTGCGCCGGACGGCGGGCGGGTCGGCGTTGCGGCGGTCACAGCCAGCGGCGCGGTCGCACCGCCGGTCGTACGCGATGCGGCGCGTTGTTCGGCGGCACGGCGGCCGGCTTCGAGCCGCGCAATCAGGTCGCGCAGGCTGCCGGCCTTCGCCGCCAAGGCGGCTTGCTGACGGCTATTCTGATCCAGCCCGGCCTGGGTTTGCTGCTGCAAGGTTTGCTTGCGGGCAATGAGCGCGGCGATCTGCGCCTGGTCGCGGGCGAGGCTCTCGCCTTCGGTGCGATGCTCGGCCTCGGCTGCGACGATTTGCGCTCGGACCGTTTCCAACTGGGCGATGGCGGTGCCCAACGCCTGAGCGCGCGCCGCCAGCGGCGGCACGGCGCGGCCGAGCAGCAAGCCGCCGCGCACGGCATCGATCGGTGGCATCGGCGCCAACGCCAGCGCAGTCGGCGGGTCGCGCGCCAGTTGCACCAACGCCGTCAGCACGCGAGCTTCGGTGCGCCGGTTGCCTTGAAGCTCGGCCGCCTCGGCCTGTTCTTTCGCGGTCAGGTCCGCCAGCCTGCGATCGAGCTTGTCGAGCGCCGCCTCGTGCTGTTGCG
>JAGWIH010000159.1 GCA_028866355.1 Alphaproteobacteria bacterium | reverse complement strand
CTTGCGCCTCGCCGGTGCCGAGGCTGAACGGCGTCGGCACGCCGCCGACGACGCTCCACAAGGTTCCGGCGCCGGCCCACGCCATGCAGCGCAGCAGCTTGCGGCGCGACGGCGCGCCGCCGGGGGCGGAATTGCTGTCGAATTCGGTGTCGTCCATGGCGGATCTCCGCGGCAGGGGTTGCGATGGCGGAGATGTAGATTGCGGGCGGGGGCGGTTTATTCGCGCTGGCCGGAAATTTTCACCGCGGACGCACAAACCGTGAACGGCGTCCGGCCGTCAAGCCGTGCGCGCGTTGCGGCGAGGCGGCAAAGGGGTGCGGTGGCCGAGACCTGGGAAGTTGCCTCGGCCACCGATCGATGCGACGTTGCTCCGTCCACACCGTCATCGCGCCGGACTGGGGGTAAGCCATCCGCGCGAGCCCAACTTGTCGAGGGGTCCGCGGCGTTCCCGTGGACCCGTTTTTTCGAACGTCACAGGCGTCAATCGCCGACCGGCGGCGACATCACCGAATCGTTGTCGTACGGGCCGCCGACGCTCAGCGGACCACTGGCGGCGTCGTTTCCGCTCGGCACCATCGCCGCTCCCATCTGCGGTTGCGATGAATCGGCCAAAGCCAGATGACCCAGCGGCGCCGCAAATGCGGCGGCGAGCGCGATGGCGCGCAGAGTCGAGAGCAGACGCATGACAAATCTCCATTGACCAAAAAAGCGACCGGCCGGGATGGCCCGTTCCCGATTGCTGATTCATGCGGGCTCCGATTTATTCGGGCGGCACGAAAACGTGTAGCTCGCGCATGTCCGACGGCGAGCGAAAGCATGCGCCGCGCGCGACGCGTCGTTCGCGCGTGCGCAGTGCGCCGGCGACGGCCTCGGCTTTTTTCGGCCGAGGCCGCCGCGCGCGACTAGAAATAGAACTTTGCTTCGGCGTCGATACGGTCGTCGCGGCCGCTGGCGCCCGACTGCACCGATCGAGTGACGTGCTGCCATTCCAGGATGAAGTCGGTCTGCGGCACCGGCGCATAAATGACGTTCACCTCGTTGGTGAAGTGCACGTGCTCGAGGCCGGCGAGCGTGGTCGCGCTGGTGAAGCCCGGATTGCCCGAGAGGTGCGAATAGCCGAAGGACTCGTTGGCGCGCCACTGGCCGCTGAAGAAATGCTCGTACGTGGCGTAGGCCGACCATTGCTTCACGGCGGCGCGGGTGCCGGTGGTCTGATTGTAGATTTCGCCACCCGAATACATCTCATCCGAATAATCGGAGGCGCCGTTGTTATATAAAACGCCGCCGCGCAACGCGTCCTTGCCCCAGGTGTTGAGATGGCCGGTGAGCTTGAACGCCCATTCGGGCGTCTGGCGGTTCGCCGGAGCGGTGGAGCCGGCGAGCGCCGTAGTCTGGCGGAAATCGTTGACGCCGCCGGCCGCGGTCAATCGAACGTGACCCCAAGGCTGGTCCCATTCCGTCGCCGCGACGAAATGCGGCGTGTTGCTGTACGCGGTCGTGCCGTTGATCGCGGTCGATGCGATCGCCGCGCCGTCGGTTGCGAAGCCGATCTGCTGACCGAGCGCGGTGTTATAGGTCGGCAATTCGGCCGATCCCGCGACCGTCAGGCCGTTGCCCGCAAGCCACGTGTAGCGGATCTGCGGACGCCGCCGAATGCCGCTTTGCACGATGCCGGCATCCTGCGCGCCGTTGGCGATGTCGGCCCAGGTTTGCGGGTCTTCGTACATGGTGTCGGCTTGGCCGATGAGCCACGGCCCCAGAACGCCGTAGGCCATGCGCAACCGGACGAGGTCGGCATTGCCGCTCAGCTCCGTGCCGGAGGTCTGGTTGAAGTCGAATTCGATATAGGTCTTGAGCTCGCCGTAAGCGGTCGGCGTTCGCGTTTCGATATTGGGTCGCGTTGTCTTGGCGGTCATGGTGATGCCGCCGTTGGCGGCATGCGCCTGAAGCTGGGCCGCAGTGGCGCCTGGGCCGTCGATCGCGAAGCCCGAGCTGAGCCCGTTGTTGGTGTCGCCTTCATGCGGGCCGATATCGCGCGTGATGTGAAAGTCGATGAAGCCATGCACCGCGAACGACGTGTTGGTGCCCGGCACCAGGAACGAGCCGGGGAACGAGCCGCCGCCCGACGCCGCCGCCGTCGGCATGACGCAGTCGTTATGACCGGGATTGTTCTGCGTGGTCGTGCAGGCTTGCGGCGCCATGCTGTCCATTTCCGCGGCGTGTGCCGTTCCCGCGAGCAGCGCGATCGACGCGGTCGTTGCCAGCGCCGCGGTGTTAAGCTTACCCATGACGATGTACCCCCCTGATTGAGATGAATGCCTCTATCGGATCGGGTCGTGGGGGCGCCTATTCGCGTGGCGGCGACTATTTATTTGCGTGCGGCGGGAAAAATTTCGCGTTTCGTGGCGAATAAAACCGATGCGGGCTCAATCCTGTATCGAATATTCAAAAAAATAGCGGCCGCCGGCGATGCAATTTCGAAACCGCGAATAAACCGGCGGCCGCCGCGATCTCATAGGGGTAGTCGTCGTGTGCTCGGCGAATACCGGCTTCGTCGCGGTTTGCGCCGCGGTTTATACTGACGCCGGCTGCGGCGACCGGAATGAGACATGGGACGCATCGACGGCGCGCGCGATTTCGAGAGCTTGGTGCTGCCGCATCTCGATGCGGCCTACAACCTCGCGCGCTGGCTGGTGCGCGATCCCGTGGCGGCAGAGGACGTCGTACAGGAGGCAGCGGTGCGCGCATTGACCTATTTCGCGAGCTTCCGGGGCGACAATGCGCGCGGCTGGTTCCTCCAGATCGTACGCAACGCCGCCTATGCCTCGATGAAGCTCGACCGCGGCTTGCGAACCGTGCCCTTGGCGACAGGCGATGAGACCGAAGCCGCCGCGCCCGCGCCCGTCGATCCCGCCGACGATCCGGAACACACGCTGCTGAAGATCCAGGCGCATGCCGGCCTCGACCGGTTGCTCGCCGGCCTGCCGGTCGAATTGCGCGAGACCATCGTGCTGCGCGAGCTCGAAGAACTTGCCTACAAGGACATCGCGCAGATCACCGACGTGCCGATTGGCACGGTGATGTCGCGCCTGTGGCGCGCGCGGCGGCTCTTGGCGGAAGCGGCGCAACGCGAGGCCGTGCCATGACGCGGCTGCACGATTCCGGCGCGTGCGAAATGACCCTGCTCGTGCAGGCCGATTTCGACGGCGAGCTCGATGCGGCGCAGGCGGCGGCGCTTGCCGCCCATCGCGCCGACTGTCCGATTTGCCAGGCCGCCACCGAATCGCTCGGCCGCGTGCGTCGGGCGTTGCGCGAACAGGCGCCGTATCACCGCGCGCCGGACGCGTTGCGCGCGCGGCTGGCGGCGCAAGCGGCGCCGCGGCGCGTTCCGTCGGTGCGCGCCGCCGGGTGGCGGCGGGCGGCCGTCGCGTTCGTCGCCGGTGGCGCGATCGCCGCGTCGGTGATGCTCGCCATCGTGCCGTCGAACGCGCCCGGCATCGCCGATCAGGTGCTCGCCGGCCATTTGCGCGGACTCGAACCCGGGCACCTTGAAGATGTGGTCTCGACCGATCAGCACACCGTCAAGCCGTGGTTCGACGGCAAGCTCGATTTTGCGCCGCCGGTCAAGGATCTGAAGGCGGACGGCTTTCCGCTCGAAGGTGGACGGCTGGATTATCTCGGCGGCCGCCGCGTGGCCGCCATGGTTTATGGGCGCGCCAAGCACGTCATCGATCTCTACGCCTGGCCCGAAGCCGGCGCCAATACCACGCCGGTCATCGTCGAGCGCGACGGCTATACTTTGATTCGGTGGCGCCAGAACGGCATGGCGTTGTGGGCGGTATCGGACGTCGAGAAGGCCCAGCTTGAGGATTTCTGCCAACGCTGGCGCACGGCGTCGTAACGCCGACGCGCTATTTCAGCGCGTCGGTGTACGGGAAGATCAGATTTCCGGTCTTGTAGGCGTTCGGCCACACGACGACGTCGTGTTTCGGATCCTCGAGCTGGCCGAGATCGTTGCCCGTCAGATGCTGCCACTGGCTGAAGACATAGCGCGGCTTCGCCCACTCGCCGTCGGCGCCGAACCGCACCTCGCCGACCACGGTCGAGAAAGCGTGGCTATGCATGTATTGCGCGAGCTTCTGCGCGTCAAGGCTCTTGGTGCCCTCGACCGCCTGTGCCAGCACCTGACCGGCGGCATAGCCGAACGGCACGAAGCCGTAGCCGAGCGGGTCGATGCCGCCTTTCGCTTTGGCGATCGCCTGGTAGCGCTTCAACAGATCGCGTGAGCCCGGAAAATTGAACGCCGGCACGAAATCCTCGTGGAACAGAATGCCGTTCATCAACGGCCCCATCTGGACCTTGAGAGGCGTGGCCAAAAGCCCGATCATCGTGCCGCCGAAAATCTTGGTCTTGAGCCCGATCTCGCGCGCGGCATGGACGATGCCGACGGTGTCCGGCGGGTATGAGGCGACGAACACGACATCCGGATTCGTCGCCTGCACCGCGCGCAGGATCGGCGTGAAATCGGTGGTCGGCGGCGGATAGAGCTTGTCGTAGACGATGACGAGCCCGGCCTTCTTGGCGTTGTCGCGGGCGCCGTCGACCGAATTCTTGCCGAATTCGGCGTCGATGCCGAGCAGCGCGACGGTCTTCACCTTGGGCTTGAACGACGCGGCGATGTCGAAGAATCCCGATGAGAAGGCGTGCACGGGATCGGGACCGAGCGGCACCATCGCGAAATACTGGTTGTAGTGGTATTGGCGATTCACCGCCGTCGCCAGCATGCTGATCGTCGTCAGCTTGTGCTGGATCAGCACCGGCATCGCCGCCGCCATCAGGTTGGTACCGTACGGGCCGAGCAGCAAGTCGACATGGTCGACGTCGATGAGCTTGGTGTAAATGCCGGGGTCGTTCGCCGGCTGCGTCTGGTCGTCGTAATAGACGAGCTCGACCTTGCGGCCGAGCAGGCCGCCTTTGGCGTTGACGTCATCGCGCCAAATTTCGAGCGCGACCAGTAATTGCTTTCCGTTGGGGGCATTGGCGCCGGTCAGGCCTAGGGCGAAGCCGACTTTGACCGGTTCGGCGGCGAACGCGCCCTGTGCGGTGAGCCATGCGACCACGATGGCCGCGAGCGAAAGTTTCAGACGACGCCACATCTCGAATCCCCCTCGATTGAGCCCGGCTTCGACGGCCTTTTATTTAACATGCAGCCAATCATCGGCCCAAGGCCCCGCCAAATCACATACTTTTCCGGCCGCGCCGCAAAAACGCCTTAAAAGGGGTTCACCCTCCTGTCATGTCTGGGTCGTTCCCGATGCGTTGCCACCGACATGCCGCTCACTGAATCCACCGCCCGCCCGGCACGGCCGCCACTCGCCGGACTCGAAGTCCTCCTCGTCGAGGATGACAGCGCGGCGGTCTTTGTCGTCGAAGACATGTTGTTCAATCTGGGCGCCGCGACCGTGTGGCACGCGGCGGATGTCGACGATGCGCTGGCGCTGTTGCGCGATCATCGTCCGGGCATCGCGGTCCTCGACATCAATCTCGCGGGCGAACCGGCTTATCCGGTCGCCGAGCGTCTGCAAGCGGCGAACATTCCGTTCATTTTCGTCACCGGTTATAGCGGCCGTGATGTCCACCGCCGCTGGGCCGATCACGCGCGCGTGCAAAAGCCTTTCCGTCCGTCGACCCTGGCGGTGGCATTGCGCGCCGTGCTCGACGCGCACCGCGCATCGATGGCTTTGCGCGCCGGCTAGCGCGG
>JAGWIH010000158.1 GCA_028866355.1 Alphaproteobacteria bacterium | reverse complement strand
CCGCACCGCCTCGTCGATGACCGGCGCCAGCACCGCGGCCTCCAGCCGCAGCTCGGTCTTGCCCGACTGCAGCTTGGCGATATCCAGAATGTCGTTGATGATGGTCAGCAGGTGCTCGCCGCTGCGCCGGATCAGCGTCGCATACTCCCGATACCGCGCCGGCTGCGGCCCAAACATCCCCTGCTCGATGATCTGCGAAAACCCAATCACCGCGTTCAACGGCGTGCGGATCTCGTGCGACATGTTGGCGAGGAACATCGTCTTGGCCCGACTTGCCTTCTCGGCCTCTTCTTTCGCGCCGCGCAGGGCATCACCCGAAGCCGCGAGCACGTTCGCCTGACCTTCAAGGCGCTTGAACTGTTCGGCGAGCGCCGAGAACAAGACGGCGAAGCCCAGCGCGACAACGAGCGCGCCGATGACGATGCATAAGGTTTGAAAACGCCAATGAGCCAGCACCGCCCGTTCGGTGAAGCCGACGTTGATCACCATCGGAAATTGCTCGACCGGATGCATGCTGACGATGCGCACGAAACCGTCGCTCCAAGCCTTGGAACGATAAGAGCCTCCACCGTCCGCGACTGTCTTGTACCAGAGCGATTGTGGCGGGATGCGGTCACGCATCAAACCCTCGAACGTCGGATAACGCGCGAGGATAACGCCGTCGCGCCGGACGAAACTCACGACGGTGCCTTTTTCGACGGCGATGGCATTGTAAGAATTTGCCCAGTAGCTCGGCGCGATCGCCGCCTCGACGACGCCGAGAAAGTTGCCCTGCGGATCGTTCACGCGACGACAGATATAGAAAGTCCGCTCCTGCGTGGCGTGCGCCTTGACCGGCACGCTGATGAAGGGCTGGGAATCATTGTGATCCCGCAGATACTGGAAAAAATCGCGATCGCTGACATTGATCGGCTGAACCGGCCACTGTCGCGAATAGTTGATCACCCGACCGTCGGCACCGATCATGATCAGCGCTTCGGCCTGCGGTACGCCTTTGAGCTCCAGCTGCAGGAATTGGTGAACAGATTCCGTACCCATGCGGCTGTCGAAGCTTGCCGGGTCCGTGACGCCGCTTTCGAGGATTTTTTGTTGGGTTTCAATGAGGACGAGGTTGACCGATTGGAGCGACCGTGAGGTCTGCTCGGCGATCAACACGCCCATGTTGGTCATGTCGCGCCGGTAATCGCGAATGGCGTCGTCGTGCAAATCCCAGATCGTCAACCCAGCCGCGACGATGGTCGCGGCGATCACCACCGCGCCCAAACTCGACAGGCGACGGCTGGCACGCAGGATATACGGTTCTTCGACGACAGATTTCATGCCGACCGCGGTCACGTTCGCCGGCCCTTGCGGTCGGCAAGGCACGCTACGGCGACGGCCTTAACCGGCCCCTAAGAATGAAGCGCCCGAATTATCTGCAATTTTAGCGAACGCCGCTGCGCGCCGGAAATGGCTGGGGGACTAGGATTCGAACCTAGACCGGCGGAGTCAGAGTCCGCTGTCCTACCGTTAGACGATCCCCCAACAGGGCGTCGCGCGGGTTCTACCACAGGCCGCGCGCGCTTGTGGAGGGCCGCCATCGCGAACCCGGTCACAGCTCATGTGCCGAACGTGCAAGCCCGGCGGCCTGCGCTGACGATTTTGGTGCGTTGCAAAAATGACAGGGAGGCGCCCCGGCCGGTTGATTAAAATTCGCGCGGCTTGTTCGGAGAACTGGAATAATGCGGAATCCCGGCATCGAGGAAATGAATGCCTTCGCGGCGATCGCCGAACGGCGTTCCTTCGCCAAGGCGGCGGTCGCGCTCGGCATGTCGCCATCGACGCTGAGCCAGACCATTCGTGACCTCGAAGAGCGATTGGGCGTGCGCCTGCTCAACCGTACCACGCGCAGCGTCGCGCCAACCGAGGCAGGCGAGCGCCTGCTCGAGCGTTTGCGGCCGTTGCTCGCCGATTTCGACGCGGCCATCGATACGGTCCGCGCCTTCCGCGATAAGCCGGCGGGCGTCATCCGCCTTACCGTACTGCCGCCGGCGGCGAACTTCATTCTCGCGCCGGCGCTGCAACGTTTCTTTGCGGCTTATCCCGACATCAAGCTCGAGATTTCGGTCGACTTGAACCTGATCGACATCGTCGCAGATCGTTTCGACGCCGGCATCCGTTTCGGCAATCGTGTCGATCGCGACATGATCGCCGTGCGTATCTCCGACCCGATCCAGCGCGTCTTGGTCGCGGCGCCCGCGTACCTTGCAAAGCACCCGGCACCGAAAACGCCGCACGACCTGCTGCAGCACAATGCCATCCGCTTCCGATTGCCGGGCGGCGGCCTTATCCCCTGGCGATTTCAAGAAGCCGGCAAAAGCTTCGAGATCGCACCCGAAGGGTCGCTGATCGTCAACGAGCCTGAAATGGCCATTCGTGCGGCGATCGACGGCGTCGGCATGCTCTATATGGCCCGGCAATATGTCGAAGAGGCGATTGCCGGTGGCCGTCTGGTGCCATTGCTGGAAAAATGGGTGCCGACCGAATTGGATGGCTTTTTCCTCTATTACCCCAGCCGGCGCCACGTACCGGCGCCTTTGCAAGCCTTGATCAATTTCCTGCGCGACAACCTGAAGAACGGCAAGCACGCCGCCGGTTGAGCCGCCGCCCATTTGGGCGGCTGGCTCACCGTGCGGCAGTCGAGGTTAGTTGCCGACCGTCGGCGACGGACGGTCATAGGGTCCGGTGATGCCGATCGGAGCGCTTGCGGCGCTCTGGCTCGTCATCGCCTGTTGCACCTGCTGCGCCAAGGCGGCCTGGGCCAGCGGGGCGGACAGCGCGGTAGCAACCGCCAGCGTCCGCAAAATCGTCAATGTACGCATCTGAACTCTCCTTCGAACCGTGAGACAGCCGGGATTGGCGAACTCACGGCACGGATATACGCCGGACACGCCGCCAGCATTAGCCGGCCCAAAGCGCATGCCCTATGTTGCAGCGCCGAATAATCCGCGAGCGATCGCGTCCTCGACCGAGGTCGCTTCGCTTCGTCGTCTCGATGCGGTAGCATCCGCGGAATCCCGTTCACCAGCCGCCGCGTGTCGATGCATCTTTCGCCCTTTCACCCAGCTTCGAGCGGCGACCAGGGCACGACGACCTACGCCGCGCTCGACCTCGGCACCAACAATTGCCGCCTTCTGATGGCGCGCGCGATCGGCGGCCACGGCTTTCGTGTTGTCGACGCCTTCTCGCGCATCGTCCGACTCGGCGAGGGTTTGGCGGCAACCGGCCGTCTGTCGGAAGCGGCAATGGCGCGCACGATCGAAGCGCTGAGAATCTGCGCCGAGCGAGTGGCCGGACGGCGTGTCGCGGCCGGACGCTACGTCGCCACGGAAGCCTGTCGTCGCGCAGACAATTGCGCCGAATTCCTGGCGCGTGTCCGTTCCGCGACGGGCATTGCGATGGAAATCATCTCGAGTGACGAGGAAGTCCGGCTCGTCGTCAACGGCTGCGCGCCGTTGCTCGACCGCAGCAAAAAACGGGCGCTGGTTTTCGATATCGGCGGTGGATCGACCGAACTCGCCTGGGTTGCGGTGCCGCCGGACCCGACGGCAGCACCAGTGATCGAGGGCTCGATCTCGATTCCACAAGGCGTCGTCACCTGTGCCGATCGCTACGGCGGCCGCGAACTCTCATCCGCGACCTACGACGCCATCGTCGAGGAAATGCGTCACCATTTGGCGGCCTTCGAGGAGCGTTTCGCCATCGGCCGGCACATCCGTGCCGGCGAAGTCCAGATGCTCGGCAGTTCCGGCACGGTCACCATCCTGAGCGCGCTTTATCTCAACCTGCCGCGCTATAACCGCGCGCGCGTCGACGGCACGGCGCTCGATTTCACCGCGATTGCCCGCGTGACGCGCCAGCTGTTGGCGATGGCCTATGGCGAGCGCGCGGCGCATCCCTGCATCGGCCAGGACCGCGCCGACCTCGTGCTCGCGGGTTGCGCCATTCTCGAGGCGATCTGCTCGCTTTGGCCGATCGGTCGCCTTGCCGTCGCCGATCGCGGCATCCGCGAGGGCATCCTGATGAGCCTGGTCGGCGCCAACAGCTCGCGCGTGGCTTGATGGCGCGCAAAGGATCGTGGCCGTCCGGCAGCCGGACCGGCGCCGGCGCCAAGGGCGGCGGATCGCCGCGCGGCGCCGCAGTGCGCGTCAAGACCGCCGGCCGGCGTAAAGCGTCGTCGACACAATGGCTGCAGCGCCAGCTCAACGACCCGTACGTGCGCGAGGCGAAGCGCTTGGGTTATCGTTCGCGTGCGGCCTTCAAGCTGGCCGAGCTCGATGACCGCTTTCACCTGCTCAAACCGGGCCTGCGGATCGTCGACCTGGGCGCCGCCCCCGGCGGCTGGACGCAGATCGCCGTGCAACGTGTCGGCAGCGAGCGCGGCAAGGGCTTCGTGCTCGGCGTCGACATTCTCGACATGCCGCCGATCGCCGGCGCGACACTTCTGCATGCCGATTTCACCGCGGTCGAAACGCCAGAGCGCATCAAAGCCATGCTCGGCGGTCCGGCCGATATCGTGCTGTCGGACATGGCGGCGCCGGCAACCGGACATGGACAGACCGATCATATCAAGATCGTCGCGCTGGCCGAGGCGGCATACGATTTCGCCACGGAGATCTTGGCACCGGGCGGCAGCTTTGTGTGCAAGGTCTATCAGGGCGGCGCTGAAGGTGAGCTGCTGCAACGCCTGAAGCGCGACTTCGCCGACATCCGTCATGCCAAGCCGCCGGCCTCGCGCAGCGAATCGGCCGAGGTCTATCTCGTCGCACAAGGCTTTCGCCGGCCTGCCGCCTAGGCTTTCCGGCATCCGAGGCATGCGCCGCGCGGCGTTTGGCGCGCTTCCCTTGCAGACGCTTCCGTGTATTATGCGGCGCCAACCTCGCCCGACCCTCGGGCGAACGGGAGGCGTTGATGGACATCCGGCAGGCGCTAACTTTCGACGACGTCCTGCTTGTGCCTGCGGCCTCCGCCGTCCTGCCCAACGACACCGACACCCGCACGCGCCTGACGCGGCAGATCGCGCTCGGCATTCCGTTGATTTCGGCGGCAATGGACACGGTGACCGAAAGCGCGCTCGCCATCGCCATGGCGCAGGTCGGCGGGCTCGGCATCATCCATCGCAACCTCGGCATCGCCGAGCAGGCGGACGAGGTCCGCAAGGTGAAGAAATTCGAGGCCGGCATGGTGGTGAACCCACTCACCATCCATCCCGACGCGACGCTCGCCGACGCGCTCAAGCTGATGGCCGACAACAAGATTTCCGGCATCCCCGTGGTCGAGCGCAAGACGCAGAAGCTGGTCGGCATCCTCACCAACCGCGACGTCCGTTTCGCCTCGAACCCGCATCAGCCGGTCGCCGAGCTGATGACCAAGGACCATCTGGTCACCGTGCGCGAGAACGTGACGCGCGACGAAGCCAAGAAGCTGCTGCACCAGCATCGGATCGAGAAAGTGCTGGTGGTCGACAAGGATTTCCGCTGCGTCGGCCTGATCACGGTGAAGGACATCGAGAAGTCGCAGCGTTTCCCCAACGCCACCAAGGATGAGGCCGGCCGCCTGCGCGTCGGCGCCGCCACCGGCACCGGACCGGACGGCATCAAGCGCGCCGAGGCGCTCTTTGATGCAGGCGTGGATGTCTTGGTGGTCGACACGGCGCACGGCCATTCGTCGCGCGTGCTCGACACCGTCAACCGCATCCGCAAGCTCAGCAACTACACCCAGATCGTCGCCGG
>JAGWIH010000157.1 GCA_028866355.1 Alphaproteobacteria bacterium | reverse complement strand
ACGTCGTGCGCGACGGCGACAGGCACCTGGCCGTCCTTGCCCATCCAGACCGGCGCGTGGTCGATCACGGTTCCCGCTTTGGCGATCGTATAATCGTCGAATTCGCGGAACGCCCAATCGAGCACGGTGCGGCCCTGGTTGGCGCGGTCCTGCATCGTATTCATGCCCGCCAGCACTTCGATGACGCGGCGGCCGTTGCGCAACGCCGACCCGACCAGGCAATAGCCGGCTTCGTCGGTGTGACCGGTCTTGAGTCCGTCGGCGGTGCTGTCGGTGTAGAGCAGCGGGTTGCGGTTGCCCTGCTTGATGCCGTTGAAGGCGAATTCCTTCTCGGCGTCGTAGTGATAGTACTCGGGAAAGTCGGTGATCAGATGGCGCGCCAGGATCGCGAGATCGTGCGCCGTCATGTATTCGTCCGGATCGGGCAAGCCGTCGACATCGGCGAAGTGGCTGCCGGTCATGCCGAGCTCCTTCGCCTTGTCGTTCATCAGCTTGACGAACGCGTCGGTGCTGCCGGCGAGGCCTTCGGCAAGCACGATGCAGGCGTCGTTGCCCGACTGGACGATCATGCCCTGCAACAGATCCTCAAGCCGGATCTTGCCGCCGAGCGGCACGAACATCTTCGAGCCCTGCGTGCGCCACGCCTTCTCGCTGACCGGCAGCATGTCGTTGAGCGTCGCCCGTCCCTCTTTCAGGTACGAGAAGACGATGTACTCGGTCATCAGCTTGCTCATCGACGCCGGCGGAATGCGCGCGTCGCCGTTCTTGTCGAGCAGCACCGCGCCGGTGTTGAAGTCGATGACGTAGGCGTCGCGGGCGGTGGTGTCGATCGTTGGCGCGGCGGCGTGCGCGGCCGGCAGCCAGCACGCCAGGCACAGCCCGGCGATCACGGCGGAAAAGCGTATCGGATTCATTGGGGGCTCACAGACGGTTTAACCAGCGGAATCGCGGTCAGCATAGCCGGAAACGCGGCAAAATCCATGGTCGCCTGCGCCGCGTCGCGCGGCGTGTTGCCTACCAGTCGAAGGCGAGACGGGCTTGCGGCACGCTCTTGACGACGTCGCCGAGCAGGCGATCGGCTTCGCCGGTCGTCGCGATCGGGCCGATGCGCACGCGATAGATGTTCGCGCCATGGACCTGCGCGGTATCGATGTTCACCGTGCCGAACTGCGTCAGTTTGGCTTTCAAGATTTCGGCGTTCTGGCGGCTGCTGAACGCGCCGGCTTGGATATACATTCTGGAATTCGCCGCCGCCGGGACAGCCGGCGTCTTGGTCGTCGCCGCGTCGGTCGGATCGACGAGCGCGAGGTGCGACGTTGCCGCACGCGGTGCGGGCTGTTGTTGCGTTTGTGTTGTCGTCGATGCGTTGGCGGCCGGCGGTGGCGCTGCGGCGCCATTGGGCGGCGCCAGCGTTTGCTCCTTCACCGCCGCGACCGGCTCCGCCGCGGCGAGTTGCGTCGGCGGCTCGACGTCCGGTCCGCCGTTCTTTTGCGCCAGCAGTTCCGCCTGCAGCGTGGGCTGTTGCAGCAACTGAACGCGCACATGCGCGGTGCCGGCATTCTCGAAGCCGAGCATCTGCGCTGCGCGCCGCGACACGTCGAGGATGCGATCGCGGGCGTAAGGGCCGCGATCGTTGACGCGCAACTGAATCGAGCGGCCATTGTCGAGATTGGTCACCTCGACGATGCTCGGCATCGGCAGCGTGCGATGCGCCGCCGTCAGGGCGTTCATGTCGAAGCGCTCGCCGTTGGCGGTGTATTTGCCGTTGAAGTCGGACCCGTACCACGAAGCGACGCCGGTCTCCTCGTACGTCCAGTTGACGGCCGGGTAGTACCATTTGCCGTCGATTTGATACGGCTGACCGATCTTGTAGAAACCGTTGGCGTTGGGCGCCGCGACGTTGTTCGCGCCGCCGCCGTGGCTGCCGCAAGCGGCCAAGGCGAACGCCAAAGCGCCGAGGACCACGCCGATCCGCGCGCCATCTAAAATTTTATCGATTCGCGATGTCCCCACCGGCGGCGAAGAATATGTTTAATCGACGGCGTCCGCAAGATAGCCAACCGCTGTCGCGAAGTACGACGAGTTGTTCCAGCGCAAAATGACGCGGAAATTGTTGAAGACCAGCAGCGTCGGTCCGGATTCGCCGCCGGGCTCGATCAGCGACGCCGGCGTCGACGCATCCTGCAACGCGCCGCCATTGGCTTGCGCGACGCCGAGCGCCGCCCAATCCGCGATCGGCTTGCGATGGCCGAGGCCGATCAGCGTCTGATCGAGACCGGGCGGCGCCTTCACCGCCATGCCCCAACCCTCGTCCGGATGCCAGCCGACATGCGCCAGATAATTGGCGATCGACGCGAAGACGTCGGCCTTGTTCGTCCAGATATCGGGCGGCGCGTCGCCCCGCCAGCTCACGGCGTAATTGAGGAAGCTCGACGGCATGAATTGGCTCTGTCCCATCGCGCCGGCCCACGATCCGGTCATCGCGCGCGGATCGACATGCATGCGCTGCACGATGACCAGCGCATTGATCAGCTCCTTGCGAAAGAAGGTGCTGCGCCGTCCGTCAAAGGCGAGCGTCGCCAGCGCGTCGATTTCCGAGAAAGTTCCGGTGCGGTTGCCGTAATCGCTCTCGATGCCCCAGAGCGCGACGATGAAGCGCGGCGCGACGCCGTATTTTCGGCTCACCGCCTCGAGCAGATCGCGGTTCTCGGCGTACATTTCGCGGCCATGCTCGCGCCGCGTTTGCGACACCACGCGATCGATATATTCGTCGAAGGTAAGCGTGGTTTCGGGCTGCTGCCGGTCGAGCTCGATCACATGCGGCAGGTAGGCGACATCGGCGAAGGCGCGGTCGAGCGTCGCGGGCGTGATGCCCTGGTTCTGCGCGTCGCGGCGCACGTCCTGAATGAACGCCTGGAAGCCGGGTTGCCCGGGTGCGGATGCGGATTGCGCGGGACCTTGCGCATGAGCCGCGCCGATGCCGACGAGCATGGCGGCCACGATTGCGACGAGACGAATCACCATCGCGCGCATCAATAGTCGAACCCGGCGGCGAAAGGAAGCCGCCACGCGCGGCGTCAGGTTTTCATCAGCAGGGTTGTCGCCGTCTGACGCATCGTCTCGGGCATCGGCGTCGCGCGCCGGCGGTCCAGGTCGAAATGCACGCCAGCCAAATAAAGGCGCGCAATGCGGTCGCCGCCTTTGACCTCGATCAGATCGTGAACCATCGCCACGGACGAACGGCCGACGGCGAGAAACCCGCTGGTGGCGGCGACCTCGGCGCCGGCGCCCGGCTGCCATGGCCCCAAGGCAAGCCGCGATTCGAAGGTCGCGAAGCCGCGGCGTTCGCGGGCGATATAATCGGCACTCATGCCGACCGCGTTCATCACGTGCGTGACCGCGGTCGAAAACCGCCGTACGTGGCCGATCAGCGACAGGCGGCCGCTCTCATCGAGTTCCCAGCTTTTGACGCGATCACGCACGCTCGGCAGCGCGCCGTGTGCCGTCGGCAGCTTCACGGACGCGAACGGCTCGGCGGCCCAGGTCGTGGCGGCTCCCTCCAGCGCCGTCTTGAGGCCTGCGCGCATCTTCGCATCGCGCGGCGCCAGGACGTGCTCGGCTTCGGTGGCAACCACGCCCTCGCCTGCCGTCAATTCGTGACCGATCCGCACCTGGCGCTCGCGCTTGGCGCCCTCGCCCGTGCCCAGCACCGCACTGCGAACGGCAATCGCCGCGCCGGTGCGCAATTCGTGGCGATAGCGGACCAACAGGCTGACGGTGCGGAAATGGCGCGTCGGCGCCAGGCGGAACAGCAGGCTCGCCGCCGCGTCGCCGAAGCGCTCGGCGTAGAACGCGATGTTCATATGGCCGAAAGCGTCGCATTCCCAGGCCTCGACGTCGCCCCGATAGGTCTCGCCGAAGCCGGCTGTGGCCGCTGTGTCCCGCATGCGGCGACTATGGCAGAGCGCGGCGCACAGGCGGAAGCGCGCGATCCCGCTGTCCGGGCGCCCGGATTGAGATCAAGAACACCTGCCACGATCCTGACATAAATGACTTTTTTGTCACGGGGATGGAAAATACTAAGCAGGCTTACCATTTCGCATGGAGGCCGCTCATGGGGAGCGGTCACGGCTCGGAACACAAGACAGGAGGAGCCACCATGAAGACCACGAATTTCGCTCGCAGCCTGCGCGCTTTGGTAATGGCCGGCGCGGTGTGTGCCGTTACCGCCGGTGCGATCGCGACGCCGGCCCTGGCCGACAGCGACGATTGGCACGGCGGCCACGGCGGTTGGGGCGATCACGATGGCTGGCGCGGTGATCACGATGATTGGCGTCGCGGTCCGGCCTATGGCTACAGCTACGGCTACGCCTATCCGGCCTATCCGTACACCTATTACGCCGCGCCGGCGCCGGTCTATGCCGCGCCGCCGTCGGTCGGTGTTTATTTCGGCATCCGCTAAACGCGGCACGCCGAAATCAGGCCCCGCCCCTCGCTCCCCCGGGGGCGGGGCCATTTTTTCGGGCTGCCAAACGCGGGTGGGGTCGCCGAATTGCGTTCAATCGACCGTCGATATCAGGAAACGCAGTAAAGGCGGGGCCGGCCGGGTTGTGGGTGAAGGGTCTGCGGCAATACGGCAGACCGGCCCACGGTCATCGGCAGGTCGGCAAGATTGCCGTCGCGCCAAGCCTGCAAATGGATGATCGCTTTGGTATTTTGCAGGCGCCGCGCTTCGAGCATATCGACGATTTTCCGCCGGCTGCATTCGAGGACGTCGATCTCATCGAGGTCGATCGTGTCGCCAACCGCATTGCCGCGCAGGATGTGAAGATTGTGGTCAATCTCCCACAGCGCCCACCGCAGATCGTCGGATTTCACGAACATGCATCCCTCTCCCATCGCGCGAAATAGGTTGAGCGATGGTTCGGTTTTACGGGTTGGCCGGCGCGGCGAAAATTCGGAATTGTGCCTAAGGAACTCTACCTATGGCGCGGCCGACGGCTGGTTCAGGGCAGCGGGCCGCGGCTGCGGTCTTTCATCAGCGCCGCGCCGCCGATCGCCGCGGCGGCGGCCACCATCAGGTAATAGGCCGGCGCCAGGTTCGATCCCGTTGCCGCGATTAATGCTGTCGCGACCGCCGGCGCGGTGCCGCCGGCAATGCCGAGGCCGAGGTTGAACGCCACCGAATAGGCGCTCATGCGGTACTCGGCCGGGAATTGCTCCGAGACCATCGCCGGATCGGTGCCCATCACCAAAGCGAGCAGTGCGCCGAAGCCGATCTGCGCGATGGCGAAACCGGCGATGCCGCCGTCGCGCGCCAGCCGGAACGCCGCCAGCGCGGCTGCGAATTCGGCGACAAAGGCGACGATCAACAAGGTGCGCCGCCGGATGATGGAGTCATTCGCGATACCGGCCAGCGGCACCACCGCGAGCGCCAGCGCCTGTGCGATCGTCGTCGCTTGCAGGGCGTGCGCCTCCGAGATACCGCCGAACGTGCCCGCATAGGTCGGAAAGAAAACCATCGTCAGATAATTGACGGCGCCGTAACCCGAGGTGAACAGGATGGCGATGGCCATCAGGCGTCCGTCTTGTTTCAGCGCCCGCCGCAACGGCAACTCCCGCCGACGCGCCGCCGGTGCGTGCGTGTCCCGTAGCTTGCGGCGTAGCAGCAGCGCACCCATCGCCAACACGCCGCCGAACGCGAACGGCAATCGCCAGGCCCACGACATGAGCTGCGCGTCGCTGGCGAAGCTGACGGTTGCCGTCGCCACCGCCGC
>JAGWIH010000156.1 GCA_028866355.1 Alphaproteobacteria bacterium | reverse complement strand
TTGCTGCGGCGGCTGCGGCTTCCGCCGGGATTCGGTGTCATCGATGCCTGTGTACGTCTCTGGGTGCCGAGAGTATTCGCATACAACGGTATACAGAGAGTAATCACACGCTATGGTATGCGGTCAACCGGTCCGACACGTCTGCGAGATACAGCTTTGGACTCAACGCGCCCGGCCCCCGCGTCGCTCGAGCACGGTCGCGCCGGCTGCCGCGATCAAGCCGACCAACAATAAAACAACAAAACCGGCGTCGCCGAAACGCGCATAAAGCGTCGGCGGCAGCGCCCGTGGCAGCGGCGCATCGAGCACGCCGACATCGTCGAGACCGAGGCGCGCCACGACGCGGCCGAGCGGATCGATCATCGCCGAGATTCCATTGTTGCCGTCGCGCGCCAGCGGCAATCCCTGCTCGACCGCACGCAGGCGCGATATGGCGAAATGCTGGAACGGCCCCGATGTGAAGCCGTACCAGGCGTCGTTGGTGATATTGAGGAGCCATTGCGGCCGCGTGCCGGGTTCGACCACCTGCTCGGGAAAGATCGCTTCGTAGCAGATCAACGGGCTGACCGGCGGCAGGTTCGGCAGATCGAGGGTGCGCGGTCCGGGTCCGGCCGAGAAGTCGACAGTGCCCGGCGTGATCTTGTTGATCGGCAGGATGCGGCGGAAGGGGACATACTCGCCAAAGGGCACCAGATGATGCTTGTCGTACGTCGCGACGATGCGACCGTTGCGGTCGACGACCGCGAGACTGTTCCAGTAATGCACCATCGGCGCCGGCGGCGAATCGCTGCGCAGCGTGCCCGCGATCACCAAGCCGCCGGGCGGCGCCGCCTGGGCCAGCGCCGCGCGCGCATCGGGATCGCGCGCGAGCAGCGGCGGCCCCATACTTTCGGCCCAGATCACCGCCGATACCTTGTCGAAGCCCGGCGCAAGGGTGAGGCCAAGCAGCCGGTGAAAGTCCGCGACCAGCGCCTGCGGATCATTGAAGAGCGTCTGCGGAATTGACGGCTGAACCAGCCGCAGCGTCACGCCGGGCAGATCGCTTCGCGGATGCGCCGCCAGGCGCCAGGCGCCGAAGCCTCCCATTGCGGCGATCAGCACCAAGGCCGCCATCGCCGGCGTCAGCCGCGCGCCCGCCGGCGCGCCAAGCCGCGACGGCAAGATCGCCGCCAGCACGGTGAGAAAGCTCAGACCGTAAATGCCGACCACCGAGGCGATCTGCAACATGGCGGTCGAGCCTGGAAAGCCGCCCGACCAGGCATATCCAACCAAGTTCCACGGAAAGCCGGTGAAGACATGGCCGCGCAAATATTCGAGCAGCGCCCACGACACCGCCAGCGCGCAGGCACGGCCGGTGCCGGACAAGCGAAGCTGACGCGCCGCCAGATCGCTGAGCCACAGTGCCAGGCCGGTGAAGATCGCCAACCCCGCCGGAATGGCGATCTCGGCGATCGGAAACAGCCACCAGAACTGCGCCCAGTCGACGGTGAGCGCGACGCCGATCCAATAAAGGCCGGCGACGAAATAACCGGCGCCGAAACTCCAGCCAAGCGCGAAGGCCTGCCGCCCATTGCGATTGCCGTCGGCGAGCCATGCCAAGCCGCCGAATGAGACTAGTAACACCGGCGTCAAATCGACCGGCGGCAACGCCGCGGCGGCAAGCGCGCCCAAGAGTGCCGCGAGGCCGTACCGCCGCCAGCCGGCCAGCGCCACGGCATGTAGCGCCCCGCGCTGCAGGCTTCCGGCGGCGGCCGCGCCGCGCCACATGGCGGGCGCGCGAGTGTCAGCCATGGGTGCCAGTCTCAGCCGGCAGCCCCTTGATGCGCAAGCGTTTGACACGGCGCGGATCAGCTTCGAGCACTTCGAGCGAGAAGCCGGCCGGATGCGGAATCACTTCGCCACGGCCGGGCACGCGGCCGGCGAGCGCGAAGACGAGGCCGCCGAGCGTGTCGATGCCTTCGGCGCGATCGGGCGGCAGCAGCGGCGCCTTGACGCGGGCGGCGAGCTCGGACAGCGGTGCACGCGCATCGGCGATCAGCGTGCCGTCTGGCCGCGCGACGACGCGTGGCCGGGCGATCTCGTCGTGCTCGTCCTCGATCTCGCCGACGATCTCCTCGATCACATCCTCGATGGTGATCAGCCCGTCAACGCCGCCGAATTCGTCCACCACCAGGGCCAGGTGAATCCGCGACGCCCGCATCTGCTTCAACAATTCAAGCACCGGCAGCGTCGGCGTCGCGAACAGCGCCTTGCGCGCGATTTGATCGAGCGCCACCGGCGTGCCCGCCGCCACATGTGGCAGCAGATCCTTGATGTGCAGCACGCCGACCACGTCGTCGAGCGTGTCGCGATAGAGCGGCAGGCGCGAATGGCCGTGCGCGGCCATCTGCTTCGCCGCTTCGGCAAAGGGCATATCGACCGGCAAGGCGACGATGTCGACGCGCGGCACCATGATGTCGGCGGCCATGACTTCGTGCAGCCGGAGGATGTTGGTGAGAAGCGCACGCTCCTCGGGATCGATCGGGAGGGATTCGCCGTGCTCTTCGATCAGCTCCTCAAGCTCGTCGCGCAGGCTCGCCGGCGGCTCGTCGCCTTCGCCGCGCAACCGCCGGAGCCAGCCGCGCAAACCGCCGCGCCGTGGTCCTGCGTCAACCATCCGCCGGCTCGTGCAGGCGATACGGATCGGCGACGCCGAGGCCGGCAAGAATCGCCACTTCCAGCGCCTCCATCCGCCGCGCCTCGACGGCGCGTTCGTGATCGAAACCCAACAAATGCAGCACGCCGTGAACGACCAGATGCGTCAGATGGTCGGCCAGCGCCTTGCCTTGGGTGCGCGCCTCGCGGGCGATAGTACCGTGCGCGACGACGACATCGCCCAACAGCCGGACCGACGCGCCTCGCCGCGCCGGTTCGGCGCTGGCGAATGACAGCACATTGGTGGGCTTGGCGATCCCGCGATACGTGCGGTTGAGCTTGGCGATCAGCGCGTCGTCGACAAGCACGATCGCCAGTTCGGCGCCGCTCAAGCGGGCGGCGGCGTGCGCCAGCGCCGCGGCAGCGGCATGGCGGCAAATTTCCGGCGCCTTCGGCAAGGCACGCCGCCAGGTAGCGGCGCGTTCGATGACGTCGATCGTGACCGGCCTTTTCCTATTCGCCGCGGTCATCGCTCTTCGTGCGCTTGGCACGCTGATCGTGCCGGTCATAGGCGGCGACGATGCGCGACACCAGCGGGTGGCGGACCACGTCCGCCTCGGTGAAATGGATCATCGCGATGCCATCGACGCCGGCGAGGGTTTCGACGGCGTCGGTCAGGCCCGAGCGCGTCCCTTTCGGCAGATCGATCTGCGACAGATCGCCGGTGACGGCCATGCGCGCGTTCTCGCCGAGGCGCGTGAGAAACATCTTCATCTGCACCGGCGTCGTGTTCTGCGCTTCGTCGAGGATGACGAAGGCGTTCGCCAGGGTGCGGCCGCGCATGAAGGCGAGCGGCGCAATCTCGATATCGCCGAGCGACAGCCGCTTCATCACCTGCTCGCCCGGCAGCATGTCGTGCAGCGCGTCGTAAAGCGGCCGCAGATAAGGATCGACTTTCTCGCGCAAATCGCCAGGCAGGAAGCCGAGCCGTTCGCCGGCCTCGACCGCCGGCCGCGACAGCACGATGCGGTCGACCTTTCCGGCCATCAACAGATCGACCGCCATGGCGACGGCGAGATAGGTCTTACCGGTGCCGGCCGGGCCGAGACCGAAGACCAGCTCGTGTGTGCGCAGCGCCTTTATATACGCGGCCTGTGCCGGTCCGCGTGGCGTGATGCGGCGCTTGCGGGTGCGGATCTCCTCGCCGTCGCCGCCCGGCTCGCCGCGATTGGCGCCGCGATGTTGCGCCATGCGCAAGGCGGCATCGACAGCATGGGCATCGACCTCGTCGCCGCGCTTCAACCGCTCGTAGAGCGCGGCGAGCGCCGCACGGGCGATGTCGGCGGCGGCTTCCGACCCGGAAATCGCCAGCCGGTTGCCGCGCGACACCAGCGCCACGCCGAGCGCGCGCTCGATGCGTTCGAGATGCTTGTCGTGTTCGCCGAAGAGCTGCGGTAATAGCGCGTTATCGGCAAAATGCAGGTTGAAGCGCGCCTCGGCGTCGCGGGCGGTATCGCGCGGGCTCAAGCGGCTTCCTCCGCCAACACGGCAGCCAGGCTGTTGGGCTCAACGGTCGCAACGCGGACGGTCGCGACCGAGCCCAGCCGCGCGTCCGGCGCGGCCGCATGGATCGCTTGCAGCCACGGGCTGCGTCCGGCCAACTGACCCGGGTGACGGCCGCGCTTCTCGAACAGCACGTCGACCGAGCGGCCGACGAAGCCGCCGTTGAAACGCGCCTGTTGTTCGTTGAGCAGTGCCTGCAACACGGCGAGCCGTTCGACCTTGACCGGTTCCGGCACCTGGTCGTCGCGTACCGCCGCCGGCGTGCCGGGCCGCGGGCTGTATTTGAACGAGAACGCCTGGGCGAAGCCGACGCCGCGCACCAGCGCCAAGGTCGCGGCGAAATCGTCGTCGCTTTCGCCGGGAAACCCGACGATGAAATCCGACGACAAGGCGATATCTGGCCGCGCGACCCGCAAGCGATCGATAGTGCGGCGATAATCGTCGGCGCGGTGGCGGCGGTTCATCGCCTGCAGCACGCGGTCCGAGCCCGACTGCACCGGCAGATGCAGGAATGGCATCAGCTTCGGCTCGTCGCCATGGACCGCGATCAGCGCGTCGTCCATGTCGGCCGGATGCGACGTCGTATAGCGCAGACGCAACAGGCCCGGCATCGCGGCCAGCGCCCGGATCAGCCGGCCGAGTCGCCAGACACCGCCGTCCGCGGCGGCGCCGTGATAGGCGTTGACGTTCTGGCCCAGCAACGTGAGCTCGCGGGCACCACGAGCGATCAGATCGCGGGCTTCGTCGAGCACCGCCTGCGCCGGGCGCGAGAATTCGGCGCCGCGCGTATACGGCACCACGCAGAACGTGCAGAACTTGTCGCAGCCTTCCTGAATCGAAAGAAAGGCGCTGACGCCGGCGCGGCCGCGCTCCGGCAGTTGGTCGAATTTCGATTCAGCGGGGAACTCGGTTTCGACCGGCCGTTCGCCGTTTTCGGCCGCTTCCACCAAGGCCGGAAGACGGTGATAGCTTTGCGGGCCGACGACGACATCGACGGTCTTGGCGCGGCGCAGGATCTCGGCGCCTTCAGCCTGGGCGACGCAGCCCGCGACCGCGACAACCAGCTTGCCGCCATCGCGGCGCTTGCGCGCCTTAAGCGGCGCCAAGCGGCCCAGATCGGAGAACAGCTTCTCCGCCGCCTTCTCGCGGATGTGACAGGTGTTGAGCAGGATCATGTCGGCATCGGCCGGCGACGCAGCCGGCGCATAGCCCGACAATTCCAGCGCTTCGGTCATACGATCCGAATCGTAGACGTTCATCTGGCAACCGTAGGTTTTGACGAACAGCTTCTTCACACAGACCTCATTGTGTCGGCAGCGCGTCGGCAAACGCGGGCGCCGGTGCGGTGGCGGCCGGCACCGGCAACGGCGGCGCGGTCTCGCGGCCGCTTAACGCCGCTGCGAGGCCGGCGGCAACCACGGCGGCGCAATGATCCGCCAACGCCTTGCGCGACGGAAAATCGGCGGCGCGCACCGCCGGGTGGAACGTCACGCTGACACCCAGACGGCCGAGACCGAGCACGCTCCAGAGATGCGGCGCCAAATCCATATCGCCATACCACGCGAACAGCGGGCGATAGGAGCGCCCGAGCGGCATCCCGTCAAGCCGGAGATAGGCGACGGAAACGGGTTGGACGGCGATA
>JAGWIH010000155.1 GCA_028866355.1 Alphaproteobacteria bacterium | reverse complement strand
CCGGCGCCCTGATATGCGGTGGCTCCGTTACGGCGCGCTGGGGATCATCGCCCTGGTGGTCGTGGCGGCGGCTGTGCTCGGATGGGGTGTCGGCGTTTATTTCGCCGCCGGACCGCTCGTCAAAGCCAAAACCGTCGTCGTACCGAAAGGGTCGAGCGTCGACCAAGTTGCCGAAACCCTCGGCAATGCTGGCGTCATCGCGCACCCGCGGGCGTTTGCCGCCGCGGCGCGCGTGACCGGCACCGCCGACCGGCTGAAGGCGGGCGAGTACGACTTCGCCGCGGCGATCAGTCCGCGGGCGGTAATCGACCTGCTGCTGTCCGGCAAGGTCGTGCGCCATAAACTGACGGTGGCCGAAGGCCTTACCAGCGCCGAGATCGTGGCGCAGGTCGAAGCGGCGCCTGCGCTCGATGGCACGATTACGATTCCGCCGCCCGAAGGCAGCGTGCTGCCGCAAACCTATTTCTACATCTATGGCGAGCAACGCAACGAAGTGATCGCGCGCATGACGCACGCGATGGACGCAGTCGTGGCAAAGGCTTGGGCCGGACGCGCACCGAATCTTCCGCTTGCCAACGCACAACAGATGGTGACGTTGGCCTCGATCATCGAACGCGAAACCGCGCGCGCGGATGAGCGCCCACGGGTCGCGGGCGTCTATATCGACCGGCTGCGGATCAACATGCCGTTGCAGGCCGATCCGACGGTGATCTACGGTTTGACCAATGGCGGCCAAAAGCCGCTCGGTCGCGCGCTTGGCCACGACGATCTGCTCGTCGATACGCCTTACAACACCTATAAATTCAAGGGTCTGCCGCCGACGCCGATCTGCAATCCGGGCGAGGCGGCGCTGCTTGCGGCCGTGCATCCCGATCTGCGCGGCGAGCTCTATTTTGTAGCCGATGGCGACGGCGGCCACCGCTTTGCCAAGACGCTCGCGCAGCAGGACAAGAACATCGGCGAGCTGCGCGTGCACACACAGGCCAAAACGGCCGGCGCCGGACAATAGCGCTGCTGTTGTTGCCGCGGCGAGCCAAGGCTATAAGCTTTGGACCACACAGAGGATTCGCCCTGCCATGAGCGTTGCCAGCATGACCGGATTCGCGCGGTCGGAAGGGCATGCCGACGGACTCGCTTGGGTGTGGGAGATCAAGAGCGTCAATTCGAAGTCGCTTGATCTGCGCTGTCGGTTGCCGGCCGGCTACGATGCGCTTGAACCAAAATTGCGCGCGGCGCTGGCAGAACGTCTGAAGCGCGGCGCGATTAGCGTTACGTTGACGATAACAAAATCGCCCGGTGCCGCGCCGCTCAGGGTCAATCGCACCGCGCTGGCTGAAATCATGGCGCTTGCCAAAGAGCTTGCGCGGGAGACCGGCGCCGCGCCGCCGCGGATCGACGGGCTTCTGGCGCTGAAAGGCGTCCTCGAAAGCGGCGACGAGGCGGCCGAAAATCCCGCCGACGACCAACGGCAGACGGCGATCCATCGCGATTTCGAGACCGCGCTGGCGGCGCTGGCGGCGATGCGCTTGGCCGAAGGCCAGCGGTTGGTTCCGGCGCTCGAAGCGCGGCTGACCGAAATCACGGCGCTCGCGGGCGCGGCGGAACGCACGGCCGCGGCGCAGCCGGCTGCGGCGAAAGCACGGCTCAAGGAGCAGATCGCGGCGCTGCTCGAGGCTGTCCCAGCGCTGCCGGAGGAGCGTCTGGCGCAAGAAGCCGCGCTGATTGTCGCGCGCGGCGACGTGCGCGAAGAACTCGACCGGCTCGGTGCGCATGTCGATGCAGCGCGCGGATTGCTGAAGGAAGGTGGCCCGATCGGCCGGCGTTTCGATTTTCTGTGTCAAGAATTCAACCGCGAGGCCAATACGCTCGCCTCGAAATCTCCAGACCTCGAATTGACGCGGGTGGCGCTCGGCCTCAAAGCCGCCATCGAGCAGTTGCGCGAACAGGTTCAAAACATCGAGTAGGCATGGCGGTGCACGGCATAAAACGACGCGGAATTCTGCTGGTGCTGTCGTCGCCGTCTGGCGCCGGGAAGACGACGATCACTCGCGCTCTGGTGGAGCGCGAGCCGCACCTGACGTTGTCGGTGTCTGTCACGACACGGCCGCGACGAGCGGGCGAGATCGATGGCAAAGATTATCGTTTCGTCGACCCTGCGCGTTTTGAAAAGATGGTCCACGATGGCGACTTGCTCGAGCACGCGACCGTCTTCGGCCATAGCTATGGCACGCCGCGCGGGCCATTGATGGCGGCCATAGAGAGTGGCCGGGATATCATCACCGATATCGATTGGCAGGGTACGCAGCAGTTGCAAGCCAAGATCGGTGCCGATCTGGTTTCGGTGTTTATCCTGCCGCCGAGCATGGCCGCGCTCGAAGCGCGTCTCAAATCACGCGCGCAGGACAGTGACGAAGTCGTGCGCGGCCGCATGGCGAAATCGTCCGAAGAATTAAGCCACTGGGACGCCTACGACTATGTCGTCGTCAACGATGACTTTGAGGACAGTGTCCGGCGCGTCGAAGCGATTCTCACAGCCGAACGCGTTCGGCGGCTGCGCCAAGTCGGATTGGCCGAGTTCGTCAACCGCTTGCGCCGGGTCTAAGACGCTTTCGCCGCTAGCGCTCGCGCCAGCGCGCAAAATTCCACAACCGTCAAGGTCTCCGCCCGCGCCGTCGGTTCGACGTTGGCGATGCGCAGCAAGGCGGCGGCGTCGCCAAGCGATTTCAGGCTCTGCCGCAGCATCTTGCGCCGCTGGCCGAACGCGGCGGCAGTGACGCGCTCAAGCACCGTCTGATCGCAAGACGCTTGCGGTGCCGGTCGGGGCGTCAGACGCACGACCGTTGACGTCACTTTGGGCGGCGGCACAAAGGCCCTGGGCGCTATGTCGAAAAGGCGTTCGACGGTGGCGAGCCATTGTGTCAGGACGGACAGCCGTCCGTAGTCGCGCGAGCCGGGTGCGGCAACGAGCCGTCCGGCGACCTCCTTCTGGAACATGAGGGTGAAATCGACGAAATCCGCGATGCGCGGCAACCAGTCGATCAGCAGCGGCGTGGCGACGTTGTAGGGCAGGTTGGCGACGATCTTGCGCGGTGCTGGAACTAGATCCGCCGGGTCGATCGCGAGTGCATCGCCCGGTACGATCTCAAGGCGGCCGGGAAACGCAGTCGCAAGCTCCGCAAGTGCCGGCAGGCATCGTTCGTCGCGCTCGATTGCAACGACGCGGTGTGCGCCCTCAAGCAGCAGCGCCCGCGTCAATCCGCCGGGGCCAGGACCGATTTCGACGACGTTGCATTCGCTGAGCGGCGCCGCGCTGCGCGCGATGCGCCGTGTGAGGTTGAGGTCGAGCAGGAAATTCTGGCCAAGCGCCTTGCGTGCTGCCAGCCCATGGCGTCGGATGACGTCGCGCAATGGCGGCAGAGGCGGCGTGTCGTCCGCCAAGCCAGTTCTCAGGCCTCAGCCGGTTGCGTGGCGCGCCGTGCCGCCATGACGCCGGCCGTCATCAGAGCAGCGATCAGGCTGGCGGGATTGGCAACGCCCTGGCCGGCTATGTCGAGCGCCGTGCCATGGTCGGGCGATGTGCGAATGAATGGCAGGCCGAGCGTAATATTGATGCCGCGCTCGAAGTCGAGCGTCTTCAGGGGGATCAATGCCTGGTCATGATACATGCAGAGCACCGCGTCATAGCGCGTCCGCGCCCCCGCGTGAAACAGCGTGTCGGCTGGCGTCGGTCCGCTGACGTCGATACCCTGCGCCGCGAGCGCCGCCACCGCCGGTACGATGATGTCGCGTTCCTCGTGCCCCATCGCGCCGGCTTCGCCGGCATGCGGATTAAGCGCTGCAACCGCGAGGCGCGGCCGGGCGATACCGAAATCGCGCGTCAGCGCTGCGGCCGTCACGCGGCCGCATGTCACGATCGCTGCGGTCGAGAGCGATGCGAGTGCGTCGACCAGCGATAGATGGATGGTAACCGGCACGACGCGCAATTCGGGACCCGCCAGCATCATCACCGGATGCGCGACGTGCGCGAGTGCGCCGAGGAATTCGGTATGGCCGGGGTAGGCGAAACCGGCGTCGTAGAGCGTCTCCTTTTGGATGGGATTGGTGATCACGGCGCCCGCCTGCCGGTTGCGCACGAGCGTTACGGCGCGTTCGACAGCGGCGATCACCGCTGGCGCGTTCGCTGGATCGGGCTGGCCGGGTATCGGCAGACGCGGCAAAGCCTGCGCCAAGACCGGTAAAGCGCTCGGAAAGACGCGTGCGGCTTCGCTCGGGTCATCGATCGCGCGCACCGGAACATCGACGCCGATGGCTCGCGCCAGCGCCGTCAGACGCGTCGGATCGTCGATGACGAAGAATGGCGGCGCCACGCTCGTAACGCGATCGCGCCATGCCATGAGCGTGATCTCACCACCGATGCCGGCAGGCTCCCCCATCGTGAGCGCGAGCGGCGCCGTCATGCGCGGATGTCGACGTAGGCCGAACGGTGGAGGTTCAACAGGTAACGACGCGCCAGCGCATCAAGCCGCGCCCGCGCGAGATTTTCGCCCACCTGCTCACGGGTGGGCATGCCCGTGCTCGGTTCGTTGCGCGAGCACACCATGAACACGGCTATGCCAGGCGTCGTGCTAAGCCGGAGCGGTTTGCTGGCTTCGGCGAGCTTCAATTGCAAGATCTGGGGGCGGATATCCGGTGGCAGTTGCGCGGCCGTGACATCGCCGTTGTGCGTCGCAAGCGGGGGATTGTGGTCTTGGCCAAGCTTCGCCAGTTCGCCGCAACTCTTCGCCGCACCAGAGATCTGCTGGGCCTCGGCCATAACGCGTTGTTCCTGGGCAGGACTCGCGGCCGGCGGCAGCGGGAAGATGACCTGTGTCAACCCCAGGTGCACGTCGCTCGGGTTGACCTGGCCAGGAATTCGACGGTCGATCATATAGAGGATGTAATACCCGCCAGGCGTCCGAAGCGGATAGGACATTTCGCCCGGATTCATCTTGCCAAGAGCCTGACCCAGGAGCGGTGGCAGCTGGCTCGGTGTCACCCAGCCGATGTCGCCGCCAGCCGCCGAACTCGGCGACTGAGAAAACTGCTGCGCCACCGCGGAGAAATTGGCGCCGCTCCTAATTTGCTGGATGAGTTGATTGGCGAGGCGCTCGACGTCCTGGTCCTGTGACGGATTGTCGATTGCCAGATAGATTTCGGCGACGTGGCTTTGCGGTTGTCCCACGTCTTGCTTCAGCTGCGCCATCGCTTCGTTGATTTCCTCGTCGGACACCGACACATCCTCGGAGAGTTGATTCTGCACGACCTTTGACCAGGCGATTTCAGCGGTCAGCTCACTGGTCAACGCCGCCTTCGGAATGCCCGCCCGCTTGAGGTAGGCATCGAGCCCGCCCTTCGGCATGTTGTTGCGTTGCTCGAGGACGGCGATCGCGTTGTCGATCTCTTGCTGCGTTACGGTCACGTTGAGCCGCTTGGCCTCCTGCACTTCGAGCTTCTCATCGATCATCTGATGCAGGACGCGCGGTTCCAGCCGCTGACGATTGGCGGGCGTGTCGGGAATGTTGGACGATGCCAGCAACAAGGAGACGCGCGACGACAGATCGTCCATGCTGATGATGTCGCTGTTGACGACGGCGGCGATGCGGTTTTCTTCCTGCGCCTGGGCGCCGATGGCAACGCACGCCAATATTACAAGTGAAAGCAACAGCCTCATGGTCTGATAAAGATCTCGTGTGGTCGGGGCCAAGCGTCTCCAGTTACGGAAGATACACTGGCACGCCGTGGATTTCCTACTGTCGACGAATTTAGGCTATTGCTGCGATTGCTGGGTTGACGCCACTTTTGTGCCGAC
>JAGWIH010000154.1 GCA_028866355.1 Alphaproteobacteria bacterium | reverse complement strand
GGCGGCAATGTCGATCGGGAAATGTTCGAAGGCGCCCTCGACCGCGGCGCCAATTAGTTAGTCGGCGTTGCCGGCCACTTCGGCGTTCGGCGTGCGCAAACGTTCGATCTGTTGGCGCAGCGGCGGCGACAGTTGCATTTGCTCGGCCGCGAAAGTTTCGATGGCTTCGACGCGCCGGCTATAGCCTTCGTAGGACGCGCCCGGTTCGACCCGCATCTGGACGTAGACGATATCTGCGGTGACGGAGGCCGCGCGCCCGAGCACGATTCCGGTCGCCGAAACGCGGCCTGACAGCGTGCCGTTGATCACGACGTTCTCAGCTTCGATGGTACCGGTGACTGTGCCACCCTCCCCGATCGTGACGCGGCGCGCGACGATGTTGCCTGAATGATGGCCGAGGATATGCACCTCGCCATCGCTCACGATGTCGCCTTCGAGCTTGAGGCCGGCGCTGAGGATGGACGGCACCGAGCGCCGGTTCTCGCTCCCGACGAAGACGTGGCCGGCCGGACTAGTGTGCGCTCGCTTGAACCACATTTTTGCCAGCCTCCAGGAACTTTTCGGGATTGACCGGTCTGCCGTCGAGGCGAATTTCGTAATGGAGATGGGGGCCGGTGCTGCGGCCAGTACTGCCCAATTGGCCGATCTTCACATGCGCGGCAAGGCGCTCCCCATTCGCTACCAGAATGCGATGAAGATGGGCATAAAGCGTTACAATGCCGTGACCATGGTCGATCTCGATCGTGCGACCGTACCCTTCTTTCCAGCCCGTGAAGATGACGACGCCCGGCGCGGTGCTATAGACGGTCGTGCGGTAAGCCGCGTCGAGATCGATGCCGGTATGAAATTCCGGGCGTCGATTGAACGGATCGGTCCGCGCGCCGAATGGACTGCCAATTCCGTAACGCACATCAAGCGGCGCGCGCAGCGGCAAAATCTTTGCGACCTTCAGTAGCGCGGCGACGCGCTGCTGTTCAGCAGCATTGCTACGCATGCTATCGAGCGAAACGAACGGGCCGCCCATGGCAGGCTCGTTTTGCCGACTAATGTGGCCGATGATCTTGTCGAGATCAACGCCGGTCGAGGCGAGAACTTCCTCGAGCCGGCTCGTCGCGTGGTGTGCGACGCCATGATTCGCAAGCTGCACAACCGGTTGCGCCGGCGCGTTGAGTGCGGCGCCCTCGCCGACCGTCTCCGGCGCGAGCGCGCTATGCTTGCCAGGCAGAGGTTCCAGAGAATCGCTGCTAGCCTTCGGCGCTGCCGTCGGCGCGGGCGCACTTGTCGGTGGAATGGCGCCGACTTGTTCGCCCGGCTTCTGCAGCTGAGCACGCAGCCGCGTAAGCTGCTCGTCCTTGCTGTCGGCAATAGCTTTCAGAAGATTGGCGCGCGCCGTCAGCGTCTGCATTGCGTCTTCAAGCTGCCGCGTGTGCGTCGCCTCGGCCGTGCGGGCCTGTTCGGATCGCTTCAGTTCGGCGTGCAATTCGTCGACCGATTTCTTCAGCTGCGCGACATTGCCGCTGTTGTTCGACAATTGCTGCTGCGCGGCAGCGAGCTTCTGCTGCAGGTCCTGTTGCGTCGGCGCAGCCGCCTGAGCCGATTGGCTGGCGACCATCGCGTCGTAATTTTGCTTGAGCGTCGCATATTGTCCGTTAATGGCGGCGAGCTGCTGATTGAGCGTCGCAACGGCTTGCGCTTCAGAATTGGCCTGCGCCTGCGCGGCGGGTTGCGGCGCGGCCGATTCGCTGGATGCGACGGCGGCAGCGCCACCGACGTCACGGTGAAGCGAAAAATAACCGACGGTCAAATAGCTGGCGCCGCCAAGGGTACCGATACAGGCGACCGCGATCATCGCCTGCAACCAACCTGGCAGCAGCACGGAGCGGACGTGTTCCGTCGAGCGCACTAGCAATTGGCGCTCGGGAAACAGGCGTTCCCCTAGATCACGCAGACCGCCGACCAATGGCCCCCCATTAGACCAACTGGATACACGAGGTGTCATCGCTCCTGTCTCGGAGCTTGCACCAATACGCCTTGGCGCCTTTGACGAGGCGCTCACCTAAAAACTCGGAGAATGGAAGGTCTGCGGCGCTTGCCGTCCCTGTCTACCGGTCTACGCCGGCTTGACGCGTGCGGGTCGTCGCTCCGAACCCGCCGCCATTCACCGCAAAAACCGTACCGGATTTGCGGCCAAATAAGCAAGCCAATTCGGCCCGATAGGCCGGTTTTTAGCTCTTACCGTCCGTGATTTTTACACGCGTAAAGCGCAACCGACACGCTAACCCTAGCGTCGCCTTATCGAGCCGCCACCTGCCGGCTGAGGGTTTGCGGGGTCAGCGGGCTTGGCAGGTACATCCACCAGCCGGCTTCGTTAATCGAATAGTACGCCCGGTAATTCGGGTTGGACGCCGCCGAAACGACGCGCGACGCCAGGTTGTCCAGCATCAAGCTCTGCCCGTCGACGGTGACGACCAGCACCGCGTGATCGACTTGACGGTAAACGTCGCGCAGCACGACGAGACGCATCGCATCGTCGGAAACGCCGAGCGCGCGCAGCAGCAGAAATTTGGCGATCGCGTAATCCTGGCACTGACCGTTGCGGCGCATGAATTCGAACGGGGTCTCCCAGCGCGCGGGATCGCCCCAATTGTCGAGTGCCGAAACGTACGGATGCGCGTTGATCGCGGCGTTCACGGCGTCGATCTGCGCGCGCAACGGCTTGCCGCGAAACCGCGCAATCAAATCGATCCATTCACGCGGCGGGCACGGCGGTGCGTTGTCGCGTGCCGAAATACATGACTCGGCCGCGTCTTCTTGTTGATTCTGCCAACGCGCCAACAACGCACCCCAACGCGCGAACGGTCCCAATCCGGCATAGTGGATTTGATGCCGGCCGAACATCGGGAGCGCCGGCGGTGTTTGCAGCGGCATCGGCGGCGACAGTGATGCGACTTCTTGCCCGGGAACGGCAGCCGGCGATGCGACACTCAGCAATGCGCCAAGCATCATTCCGACCGCTGCCGCGCGTCCGCGCATGTCGCACCTTGGTTCTTGGGTCCAAGGCCAACGCTACGGACGACCGCATTAACGCATTGCTAAGTCGTACGCGCTGTCGTTCGGCACACTGCTAAAATTTGCGTGGCTATTTTGTGACCCAAACGATGCACAGCGGTCGACCGCGTGTCACGACTACCGGCACCAGCCGCGCGTTCACGGCCAGCACGCGACCCGGCGCGATGTGAATCATCCGCGCGCTTTCGGCCACAGTCCATCCACGCCCCAGTTCCTTCCATAGGGTTTCGACGGTGCAGCCCGCCCGGCAGTGGAACCGGAAATGGCGGAGCAGCGGCGCGCCCATCAGCGGTTCCGCTGCTGCGCCGAGCCAAGCCAAAACGGCCGCATTGACCGTCATGATTCGTCCGCTTGCATCGACCGCGAGCGCCGGCACCGGCGCGCTCTCGATCAAATCGAGGACGCTGGTTCGGTCGATTGCGAATTCGCGCGCCTGCGCCGCCTGGCGCGACTCTTCAAGACAGAACACCCGCAATCGCGCCGCCAGGTTTACGTCTTCGGCAAGCGCCGCGATTTCGGCGACGAGCCGGTTGAGCCGCTGGCGCCGGCGCGCCGCGATCGCCGTCAGTGTCTCCCAGTAGCAGGTCTCGAGCCGCAGCGAGTAACGCCGACCGGCGACCTGCAGGATGCGTTGCTGCAAGCGGCCGCCGGCCCAACCCGTCGTAATTCCACCGTCCGCCATGTCCATCGCCGTCTGAAATCACATCAGGCTGTATAGGATTGCCTGGAATTCCTTTTGTGCGGTTAATTTCTCCGTGTCAGGGTAGCGGCGTTAACCATCACCAGCGGACCGCGGAGAATGAGCACCGGCATTCGCGTTCCCGGCATCACGGTCGGCGACGAGCCGATCGCACTCGGCGGGCTCGATGCACCCACCGGCGCGACCGAGAATTCCGCGGCGGCCGCGACCCTGTCGCTGTCCCTCGCCGATCTCCTGCCCGATGCGCACAATGAGAT
Source organism: Alphaproteobacteria bacterium (assembly GCA_028866355.1). GTDB lineage: Bacteria > Pseudomonadota > Alphaproteobacteria > ATCC43930 > CGMCC-115725 > REEB95. The sequence goes on along the minus strand of JAGWIH010000154.1, from coordinate 1,856 downwards.
CGTGATTCTCGACGGCAGCGGCAGCAGCTTGGCGGTCGTCACCGACCACGCAGTGGCGTCGCACGGCATCAGCGGCGACCACGTCACCGCGTCCGGACTCGATGTCTCGGGCTTTGCCTATTGCACCTTTGACGGCGGCGTGACGGTCTTCTACCCGGCCACCCACCGGTTGATCGTCACCAACGACACTTGAGCCGAATTCAGCTGAAGATCGGCAGCATTGGCGCCATCAGGACGCCGGCAACGGCGATCGGAATGCCATACGGGATGGGCAGATTCTTGTGCGCGAAGACCGGTAGCCGACGGAGCGTCGCCAATATCGCCGTCTGCACGAACGGATGACGCAGCATCACGCACACCAGCGCGAACACGCCGCCGACCAGCGCGACGAGTACGAGAAACGGCAGCAGCTGCCCGAGACCCACCCACAACGCGGTCGCCGCCAACAGCTTGACGTCGCCGCCGCCCATCAGGCGCAGGGCAAACAACACGGCAGCCACGGCGAACACCGCCGCGCCGGCGCCGACATGCGACAGCCAGTCGACAGGCTGTCCCGAAACCAGCGCGGCGATTGGAAACGCCAGCGCGAGCGCGCCGGTCAGCCAATTGGGGATGCGCAACGTGCGGAAATCGCTGACGCCCGCCATGACGAGCGCGATGACGTAGACGGCAAGCGCCGCCTCACCACCCAATCCGAGATGCGCGAAAGCCCACGGATGATCCATGGCCGGATCATCAACGGGCTTGGTTAGCGAAGTATTAAAAGGCGGCGGTCAGCGCTCGGTCAGCGCCGTGCTTTTGGCGTCGAGAATCGGCTTCAACAGGTAGCCGAGCACGGTGCGATGGCCGTTCAGGATTTCGACCTGCGCCGTCATGCCCGGCATGATCGGCAGCGGATGCGCCTGCGTTCCGAGGAAATTCTTGTCAGTCCGCAACATCACGCGGAAGAACGTTTGCGAACGGTCGCCGTCGCGTTCGCTGATGCTGTCGGCGCTGATCCGTTCGACTTTCGCCTTGAGGCCACCATAGACTGCGAAATCATACGCGGTGATCTTGATCGTCGCGTCCTGACCCGGATGCAGGAACGCGACATCCGACGGGCGGATTTTCGCTTCGAGCAGCAGCGTATCGTCGAGCGGCACGATTTCGACCAGATCCTGGCCAGGCTGAATCGCGCCGCCGATCGTGTTCACCTTGATGTCCTTGATGACGCCGCGCACCGGCGAGCGAACCTCGGTGCGCTGCACGCGATCCTTTTCGGCAAACGCCTTTTGGGTCAGCGCCTGGAACTCGGCCTCGTGGCGGTTGAGTTCGGCGCGCGCATCGGAACGAAACTCGTCGATCTTTTCCTGAATGCTGCGCTGGGCCTCGTCGCGCGCCGCCTGGGCCTTGGGCAGGTTGGCTTCGGCCTCGGCCATTTGGCCCTCGAGGTCGTTCACCTGCTGGTCGATCTTGACCAGATCGAGCTGCGCGGCGGCGCCTTTCTCAACCAGCGGTGCGGTGATATCGCGCTCTTTCTTGGCGAGCGCTAATGCGCGGGTTAGCGCGACCTGCTTCGTCTTCAACGCGGCAATGTCCTGCTGACGTTGCGTCAGCTGATCGTTGAGCACGCCGATGGCGGTTTTGAACTGCGCGATCTGTGTGTTGTAGAGCGCGCGCTCGCTGTCGATGATCTGGGGCGCGTCCTTCACGACGTCAGCCGGAAAATCGGGTGTCTTGTCTTCGCTTTCGGCGGTCAGTCGCGCGATCATCGCCTTGAGCGTCATCGCCTGGATGCGGCTGTCGCGATAGGCCGCCTCGGCGCCCGTGTTGGCGATACGCAGCAGCACGTCGCCCTTCTGCACGACCTCTCCGTC